>JACDBM010000052.1 GCA_013694945.1 Chthoniobacterales bacterium | reverse complement strand
TCGGTGGCCAAATGTTCCCAGTCGATATCATGCCACCCGCTGTCCAGGCCGTGATGAAATGGCTCCCGTTTTACTACGAGCTGTTTTGCCCCATCGCGATCTTCCTCGAGCGCTTGAAAGGCGCCGCGATGTTTCAGGCCCTCGCTATCCAGACTGGCTGGCTCCTCGCCACCTGGGCCACCGCGCGTTACATGTGGAAGCGCGGCTTGGGACATTACCAGGCCGTTGGCGGATGAGCAGCCCCTGCTCCTGATCGTGCTCGTAATCCTCTGCCGGCTTCCGAGCATGAGTAGGATCAAGATGACAGTAGTGCACTGTAACGGATGAAACTGGTGCAGTCGTAATAGGCCCGAATCTCTGCATTGTAGCCGGGGGCGGTGACCCCGATGGGTAGAGAGAGGTCCGAGCGAGCCGGGGTCAGCGCCCCCGGCTACAACCGCGCATTCAGCAGAACTCACTAATACAGTGCAGTAGACTCAGGCGAGAGGACGGAAGAAGTCGAAAGAGGCGATTCATTCACTCGTAGCGCAAGGCATCGATTGGATCGAGCCGAGAAGCGGTTCGCGCAGGTAGAATCCGAAGAAGATCCCCACGGCGGCGCTGACCAGTAACGCTACGACGATGGAGGTCGGCGAGATAAGCGACGGCCATTCTTTCCAGATCGAAAGCGCCTTGGAAACCCCGACTCCAAGAATAATGCCAAGCAATCCACCGACGGCACTAAGCGAAACGGCTTCGATCAAGAACTGCGTGAGGATGTCGCGGCCGTGTGCGCCGACCGCCATGCGCGTGCCGATTTCCCGCGTCCGCTCTGTCACGCTCACGAGCATGATGTTCATGATGCCAATCCCACCGACGACGAGCGAAACGCCGGCAATCGCGCCGAGCAACCCAGTCATGACATCGGTGGTGGCGGTGGCAGTGTCGGCGATTTCCTTTTGTGTGCGCACGGTGAAGTCGTCCTCGCGATCGACGCGAATGCCGTGGCGTTGACGAAGAAGCGAAATGATCTGCTGCTGCGTCGGATCGAGGTCGCTCGCATTCGCGACCTGCACGTTAATGCTGCGCAAAGTGGTGCCGCCGGTAATGCGTTTCATTGCGCTCGTAAAGGGCATGATCAAGACGTCGTCCTGGTCGGAGCCTTGCGCGCTCAGGCCTTTGGAGGTGAGGACGCCCGTGACAGTAAAAGGCACATTTTTCACGCGCAGTGTCTGGCCAATTGGATCGTCGCTGCCGAAAATTTGCGAGGCGGTCGTCGCGCCGATGACGCAAACCTTGTTTGCGCTGCGGACATCCTGCGGTGTGAAGGGCGCACCGTTCGAGAGCGCCCACTGGCGAATGTCGAAATATTCCGCCGATTCGCCGAGCACGCGCGTGAACCAATTCTGATTCCCCGCGGCAATCTGCGAGGTCGAACTGACTTCTTCGCTGACCGCGGTTACGCCCGGCAGTTCGCGGCGAATCGCTTCCGCGTCCTCGACCTTTAGGGTCCCGGCTCCACCCCAGCCGGTGCGAATACCACTCGCGGTCGTGCTGCCGGAGAAGATGAGGATTATATTCTCTCCGAGACTGGCGATCTGCGACTCGACCTGCGCCTTCGCACCGTTCCCGATGCCGACCATTGCGATAACGGCGGCAACGCCGATGATGATGCCGAGCGCGGTGAGAGCGGAACGCAGTTTGTTTCGCCGCAAGGCGCGAAAGGCAATTTTGAGTGTGGAACCGAACCTCATCGTCTGTCGTTATGCTGTCGGTTGATCATCGGCGGTCGCAACCTTCCCGAGTTCGGTCTTCGCAATGAGCGGTTGCGCGACCGCGATGTCGCTTTGCACCGAGCCGTCGCGCATGACGACATTGCGCCGTGCATACGACGCGATGTCCTGCTCATGAGTCACCATGACGATGGTGATTCCGCGGTCGTTCAGTTCCTGGAAAATCCCCATGATTTCGATGCTTGTCCGGCTGTCGAGATTTCCGGTCGGCTCATCGGCGAGGAGCACTTCGGGACCGTTGATGAGCGCGCGCGCAATTGCGACCCGTTGCTGCTGACCTCCGGAAAGCTGGCTCGGATGATGATCTTCGCGGCCTTGCAACCCGACGGCGGCAAGCACGCGATCCGCTTTCTCGCGCAACTGCTGATTAGTGAGCTGATGTTTCCCGTAGAGCAACGGCAGCTCCACGTTTTCACGCGCGGAGGTGCGCGGAAGCAGATTAAAGCTTTGGAAAACAAAACCGAGCTTGCCGTTGCGAATGTCTGCCAGTTGATCGCGACTAAGTTGCGAGACATCAATCCCATCGAGGAGATAGCGGCCCGCAGTCGGGCGGTCGAGTGCGCCGAGCATATTCATGAGCGTGGATTTTCCCGAGCCGCTGGATCCCATCAGCGCGACGAATTCGCCCCGGCAAATCTCGAGTGAAATACCGCGCACGGCACGGACTTCCATCTCGCCTGCGCGATACGTTTTCTCCACGCCAATGAGCTGGATGACCGCCGCGCCATTCGCACTCATCAGCGTTTGCGCTAGAAGCGACGACCGCCGCTAAAAGGATTCGGCGGTGGCGGGGATGCCGCGCCCCTCTCACCGCCAAATTGCGCCGTCACGACCACGTCGCCTTCCTGCAAGCCTTCCGTTACCTCCGTGGCAATACCATCACTGACTCCCGTCTTGATCTGGACGGGCTCGGGCGTGCCTCGTTTCAGGACATAAACAGTGCGTTCGCTTCGATGCTCCCCGGGCGTCTGGCCGCCCGCCCGGCCACCGCTCCGGCGGCCGGCCCGCGCTGGTGCTGATGGAGACGAAGGCCGTGCTCCAGAACTGGACGATTCGGGCGGACGATAACGCAAGGCCGCGTTGGCAATTTTCACCACCTCATCCTTGTGAGCGATGACAATGGAGACGTTCGCCGTCATCCCCGGCTTCAATTTCAGTTCGGGATTGCTGACGCCGATAACCGTGTCGTAAGTGACAACATTCTGCACCGTGATCGGCGCGTTACGCACCTGCACGACTTTTCCCTGAAAGGTCCGATTAGGAAATGCGTCCACCGTGAAGTCGACGTTCTGGTCGACGGCGACAACTCCCACGTCGGCCTCAGCCACATTCGCGTCGATCTGCATCTTCGTCAGGTCGTTCGCGATCGTGAAAATTACTGGCGCGGCCAAACTCGCGGCAACGGTTTGACCGACATCGACGCTGCGCGAAATGACCGTGCCATCGATCGGCGAGGTGATCGTGCAACGCTCGAGATCCGTTCGTGCCCGCTCAAGCGCGCCCTCTTTGATCTTCACCGTCGCTTCGGCCCCGCGCAGGCTCGCCTGGGCCTGATCGACATCGGCCTGCGCGGAATTCTGTTTCGCAAAAAGCGACTGCGTGCGGGCCGCGTTGAGGCGGGCCAGCTCGAGAGAAGCCTGCGCGTTCGCCAGATCGCCCTCCGCCTGGGTCACCTGGGCCTGGAAGATGGCGGGGTCGATCTGCGCGACCGTCTGCCCGGCCTTTACGTTGGAATTAAAATCCGCGAAGAGCTTCTGGATAATTCCCGAGACCTGACTGCCGACCTGCACGTTCACGACCGGATTGAGCGTGCCGGTGGCAGTGACCGCTTGCGTCATTGGACCGCGCGTGACGATGGCCGTCTGGAATCCGGCGGCGCTCGGCTTACCCCAATATGAAAGGGCGACCGCGATGAGGACGAGCGCTGTCGCGACGACGAGATTCCGGCGAGTCACGTTTTTCTCGCTTCGGGTCCAGGGGGCATATTGTTATGACAAGCCAAAGACATGCGCCGTTACATCGAAATCTACACGATCATGCTGCGCAACTCGCTCATCCGCGAGATGAGCTTCAAGGCAAACTTCATTCTCTGGATGCTCGTCGAGGTCCTGTGGTTTTGCGGGCAGATTTTCTTCTTCGGGATCATCTTCGGACAAGTGGACCAAATCGGCGATTGGTCGAAATGGGAGGTGGTGCTGCTGGTCGGAACGCACCAGACGATCGCGCAGCTTTTTCAGGCGTTTTTCTTTATGAACATCTCGAATATTCCTGAGCTGGTGCGCACGGGAAAGCTGGATTCACTTCTGCTCCTGCCGGTGGACAGTCAGTTTGCGGTATCGACAAAGCAGTTCGGTCTGGACAGCATCCTCAACGCGCTGCTGGGTCTGGTCGTTGTTGTTGTCTCTCTCGTGCAGCTGCAAATCGTGCCGAACATCGGCTTCGTTCTACTTTATCTCTGTGCGCTGGCGTTTGGAGTCGCGATCCACTACTCGATCATGCTGACTCTCGCGGCGGTTAGCTTCTGGATTGTGCGCGCACAAGGGCTCGTCTATGGCTATTTCAATTTTCTCCAAATCGCGCGCTATCCTGACGTGATCTTCCCCCGGGCCTTTCGCTTCGTCTTCGGCTGGATCGTGCCGGTGATTATCGTGGCCAACATTCCAGCCCGGCTTTTAATTAAGCCGCTGGGCGAACCGTTGTGGCTCATGGCCCACCTGGTCGCCGCAGCACTCGGCGCAGTGGTTCTTTCGCGAATTTTCTGGCATTTCGCGCTCCGGCGTTACTCGAGCGCGAGCTCCTGAAAACGCGGGTTCGGACGTGAGCCGCAGACCCGGTTTTCCCGGGTAAAACTCCCCTTGCGTCCCTAAGTAATTGCCCTTAATTAAGCCTCCGCTCGGCGCCAGGGACGGCGCTATTTTACTTTATGGCCAGCTCAAATAAGAAAACGGCGGAGAAATCCGCGAAGAAGACTGCTCCCAAAGCTGCAGTCAAAAAGACTGCGTTGGCGAAGAAATCTGCGGCGGCTCCGAAGCCGGCGCGTTCAGTGGCAAAGTCTCCCGGCCGTAAACTGACGGCGACGGAAACCATCCTCGGAAACAACCATAAGGAACGAAAGCTGGATCCTTTCACGAAGACACAGAAAGAGAAACTCCTCCAGTTGCGCGACGCGATGGTCGATTCGATGGCAGGCGTGGCCAAGGACAATCTCCGCTCGCGCGCGGAGGGCAGCGAAGCCTCCGCTTTCGGGATGCACCAGGCCGATGCGGGCAGCGATGCCTACGACCGCGATTTTGCGCTCAGTCTGCTTTCGCAGGAACAGGACGCGCTTTATGAGATCGATCAGGCGCTCAAGCGCATCGAGCTCGGCACGTACGGGATTTGCGAGATGTCGGGCAAGCCGATCCTGCACGCGCGGTTGGAAGCCATTCCGTTTGCGCGTTTCACAGTCGAATGCCAGTCGCAGCTCGAGAAGCAGAACAAAGCTTCGCGCGTCCGGCAATCAGTCACTTCACTTTTTGGTTTAACGGACGAAGAGGGCGAAGGCGAGGAAGAGGAAACCAAGACAGACGACAGCAAGGATTAGCAAATGGCTCAGGAGATCATCACGCTGGAATGCACCGAGGCAAAGGCTGCCGGAATGCCGGCCTCGCGTTATATGAGCACCCGGAACAAGAAGAGCCCACGCACGCCGAATCGGCTGGAGAAAAAGAAATATAATCCCTTCATGAAGCGGCATACGCTTCACCGCGAAACTCGCTAAACCAGCCATGCAACCGAAGACCGCTAAACGCCGTTCCGCTTTCCGGCGCGCCAACCGCACCATGCCCCGGCGTCGCATCGATATCGCCGCTGAAGCAATCGATTACAAAAATCCTGACCTGCTGAAGAAGTTTGTGACCGAAAGCGGTAAAATCCTCCCGCGCCGCGTTACCGGGATGCCTGCTCATATGCACCGGAAGATCACGCGCGAGATCAAGCGCAGTCGCTCGGTGCTGCTGATGAAGTAGCGGACGCTTTGCGTCAAAGCGACATTCGAACACGCCGGAGTCTGACCGGCTGTCATTCGAGTGCGGTTATCCGAGCCGCAGGTCCGCACTAACGCAATCGACAGGCGCCACCGTCGCTACGCTCTCCGCGTCCGTTCGCCCTGCTCAATTAAATTCCAGAACTCGCGCGTCTTCCCGAGCTGATCGTCTTCCGCCATCGGTAGTTTGCTCCGGAAAAGGAAGTCCCGAAACGTGTTCTTGTGCAAGACACGGTGGACGGTGATCCCCTCGTCCCGCTTTTCGAAGTAGATCCGGTAATCTTTGGCGCGATAGCGGTGCAGCCTTTTGCCTTCGCGTTCGATCACGCCAAACCTGCCCTTATCAAGATTATCCAGATCCGTGGGGAGAATATGGAATTCGGCGAGCAGATCGAGCTGCAATTTTTTCGGCAACGCCGACATCTCCGCTGCGCTTAGCTCGTTAAAGATGATCTGAAACATCCCGCTCACACATACACGCGCCCTACGCGGCTGCCAATTCCAGTGAAGATCTCCCAGGCAATCGTGCCCGCACGCTCGGCGAATTCGCCGGCGAAGATTTCCTCGCTGCCCTGCCGTCCAATCAGCACGGCTTCATCACCCACCGCGACGTCATTCACCTCCGTCACGTCCACCATCGTCAGGTCCATTGTGACGCGCCCCAGCACCGCGCAACGGTGGCCGCGAATGAGAACAACGGCGTCTCGGCCGGAGATAGCGCGAGGCAACCCGTCCGCGTAGCCGATGCCAAGAGTAGCTACGCGCGTAAGACGTTTTGTGATAAACGTGCGGCCGTAACTGATCGAGCTTCCCTTCGGAAGATCGCGCAGCAGAACGACGCGCGATTTCAGCGCCAGCACCGGTTGCAGCCGATCCTGCAGGTGCGGAATTGGAGAGGCGCCGTAAAGCATGAGGCCCGCGCGCACGATTTCGAAAGCAGAAGCGCGGAAACTCAGGACGCCGGCGCTCGGCAGGACATGAACCGGGCAGCGTTCCGGCAACTTCGATCGAATCCTTTTCACAAGTTCGGCGAAGCGCGATAACTGCGCTTGCGTGAACTGCGCGTCCTCGTCAGCGACTGGCAAGTGTGTGGAGATGCTATGAATCGCCACGTTCGGGAGCGCCGAAATCCTTCCGATCTCCTCGAGCGCGTCGCTTTCCGCGATTCCCATTCGACCCATGCCGGTATCGATTGCGCAGTTCATGGCAACAGATGAACCCGACGCGACGCGACTGAACGCGAGCGCTTCATCATAGTTCGACACCGAAGGAATGAAGCGATGCGTCACGATTCCCGCACGCTCCTCCGGCAGCGCTGGTCCGAGAATCATGACGGGATGCGGAATGGCTGCGCGAGCCGCGATGGCTTCTTCGAAATTCGCCACGCCGAACAACTGCGCGTGCTCCGCCAGGGCTTTCGCGACGGCAGCGAGCCCATGCCCGTAAGCGTTGGATTTGACCACCGCGAGGAGGGCCACATCGGGCCCGACACAATTGCGTGCCGTCTCACCGTTATGACGGAGAGCCGCCAAATCGATTTCCGCCCAACAGCGATACGGATTCATTTAGGTCCCGCCGGAGAGGTTATGTGCGGCTCCCGCAGGTAAATTGGTTCCAGGGGAGCGATACTGATGGACGTGGCCGTAGCCAGCTGCGCGAGCAAGATCGCCGATGGATAGATGAGCACAACGGTTGGAAAATTCGGAAGAGGCTCCGCTGCGAAGACAGGACAATCCAGAGTATCGAGACGCTCCGTGAGTTCCTCCGAAGTGCAAAGCAATGGCCCCTCGATGCAGCGGCGTTCCTCCACCAGCGCGAAAAAGAAAGATTCTCTACGTGCGTCTCCTACGACCATGTACTTGGAGGCGGTCGTGGGCATCGCACAGAGTGAGGGCAGCCCGATTAGGGCTGCGCCAGTGGCAGCCTGCAATCCAATGGCAGCCGCAATCGCGATCCGTGTGCCGGCGTAAGAGCCGGGCCCCAGCCCGACAACGATCCGCTCCGGGTTGTCGAATTTCTGCAAACAGCCCTGGAGATGTTCGAAGAATGGCCCGGAATCTTTTCGGTCATTTGCCCATTCGCTCACGAAGAGGCGCTGCTCGCCATCGAGCAACGCGATACTTCCTTGCGCGCTGGAGAGTTCCAGGGCGAGTGTTCTCACGACTCTTCAATTGCGCGTTCAGTCTCGCTCCTTATGCGGAGCACAATCCGGCTCGCGCTTTTCGGCAGCAGCTCCGGGAAGCGGTCGCCCCATTCGATGATGCAGATACCGTCGCCAACAATGTAGTCGTCAAAGCCAAGCCGGATCACCGCGTCGGCCGAATCGAGCCGATAAAAATCGAAATGATAAACCGGACAGCGACCGCCGGCGTATTCATGGAGGATCGTAAAGGTAGGACTCGTCACTTCGGCTCCGCTGCCAATCCCGAGCACGAAACCTTTCACGAACTGAGTCTTTCCCGCGCCCAAGTCTCCCTGTAGTGCAAAAACGTCGCCCACCTGCGCCCGGGCGGCGCGCTGCGCACCGGCGGCCAACGTTTCTTTGACGCTACTGGAAATGAACATAACCGGTGCGCAGAGTTCGCTGGTTACGCGCTGTTTGTGGACGGAGCACTCCAATTCTTGTCAGCGGGACGTGCGGAAATTTTCGGCGCCATTTTCTCTGCACACCGCCGGCACTCTGCGGTGAGATCGCGAAGAGCAATTCGTAGTCTTCGCCATTCGCGAGGGCTTGTTCGATGCTGCAGCCGCGAGTTCGCGGAAGCGCCGCTCCGTCGAGCTCGAATCCAACTCCGCTCGCCAACGCCAGCCGCGGGAGATCGACTCCCAGACCGTCGCTCAAATCCATCATCGCGTTGATGGAGAAATGCTCGGTCAGCCAGCGCGCCTCCACAATGCGTGGGAGGAAACGGAGATGCTTGCCGCGCATCGAACCTCCGAGAGTTCCGGTCACAAAAAGTTCATCCCCCACCTGTCCACCGCTGCGGGAAACCCATCGACCTTTCTCGACGGAGCCAGCCACGCTGACTGAAATGCAAACCGGCCCATCGATGCGGCTGGTCTCGCCTCCAACGATCGCGACATCGAACATTCGCGCGGCTTTTGTCAGCCCCCGATAAGCCTGCTCCACCCACCGCACACTCGTCGCCGCTGGTGCAATCAACGTCACCAGCGCGAACTCCGGCAGACCTGCGGTGGCCGCAAAATCACTCAACGGCCGCGCCATTGCCTTCCAGCCAACAGCAATCGGCGCTGCGCTGGATTCAAAGTGCACGCCTTCGACCACGCAGTCGGTTTTTAGCAGGAGCAATTTGCCGGGGCTGGGCGACTGCGTCACCGCACAATCGTCTCCTGCGCCTTGAAGGACGGCGCGGTTCAGCGGCAGATAAGGCAGAATCCTGTGCAGCAGCTGTTCCTCGCCCAGCTTCCGCAGGTTCATTGCTGAAATAATTCTGGGAACGCAAGCGCCACCAACGTGAAGGAATTGAAAAGCGCGTGCATCGTCATGGAAACGAGAATGGAGCCGCTCCATTCGTAAGCGACGGTAAAACATGCGCCCAGCACGAAGAGCGGAGCGGCGGAAGGCAGATGCGCGTGGACGGCGGCAAACAAAACGGAGTTTCCCACCAGACCCGCGAGACGGCCGAAGTATCTTTTCACCACCCCATAGAGGAAGAACCGGAAAATAAATTCCTCCACCATGGGTGCGATTGCGATGGCCAGAACGATGATCAGGACGCGCTGCTTTAGCGTTTGTGAATCGGTGAAAAGCTCGACGATGCCCTGCCTGCTCGAAGGCTCTCCGAAAACGCGCTGCGTCAGAAGATCGGCTAGAAAAATGAGCGGATACGCGGCGAAGAGCAGAATACCTCCGGTAATAAAAACGCGCTGGAAACCGAGCTTGGAGAACCCTGCCAGGACGTTAACTTTCCGCCCGCGCAGGGTCAGAAAAGCTGCCACGAAAGCGAAGAGTCCCAGCGAGACGAGCGCGTTGGCCGCCAAATCGGTGGTCCGCAGAATCACCTTCCCACTGGAAGCCGAAGCGCCGGCAGCATTGACCGTGAAAAGAGTTGCGAGCGCCAGAGCGAGGACCGCATCAGGCAAGGCAAACGTTTTTTCTGTCGTCTCGCCCGAGGCAAAACTGCGGGCGCTGATTTGCCTAACGAGTGAAAGGTAAATGTAGACGCTCCCGACAAGGAAGAGCGCGTTAATTACAGCAGAAAATGCCGTCAGGAAGCCGTCCGGCATGATGGCGGCAGCCTAGGGAGCGTAGTAGCTCGGAAGAAAGTAGGCGCGGCCGGATTCCAGCTGCGGCACGAGTTGCTTCGGCAGTGTCAGCTCCAGCTTCGAACCGGGCTGGCTGAGCGCGCGGAAGAGGCGGCTAAGCGCGAAGGGGGGCCCATATTTCACGACCGTCGCATCGGCGGCGTTCCCGAGTTCTTTGGCCTTCGCGAAGGCGTCTTCGAGTTGTCCCAGCCCGTCGATCAGCATGTGCTCGCGTGCATCACGGCCGGAAAGAATGCGGCCATCAGCGATCGTTTCCCGGAGAGTGTCGGCGGGCAAATTACGTTCCTTCGCCACGATGCCGAGAAATTTATCGTATGTGCTCATGACGAAGCTTTGGACGTACTCGCGCTCTTCCGGCGTGATCGGACGGGCGCCGTTCAGCATATCTTTGAACTTCCCGCTCTTAAAGACGACCGCCGCGAGGCCAACCTTGTTGAAGAGTTGTTCGTAGTTCAGGGTCTGGATGATCACGCCGATGCTTCCGGTGATGGTGGTATCACTGGCCATCAAATACTTTCCCGCGCAGGCCACGTAGTAGCCGCCGGAGGCCGCGAGGGAGCCCATGTGGACGACCACCGGCTTCTTCGCGCGAGCTTTCAGGACCGCGTTATAAATGACGTCGGAAGCCGTGACCTCGCCGCCCGGCGAATCGATTTCGAGCACAATCGCGCGGACGTTACCGTCCTCCCGC
The DNA here is from genome assembly GCA_013694945.1 of Chthoniobacterales bacterium. Taxonomy (GTDB): domain Bacteria; phylum Verrucomicrobiota; class Verrucomicrobiia; order Chthoniobacterales; family UBA10450; genus JACCTI01. The sequence continues at coordinate 646 of JACDBM010000052.1, read as the reverse complement.
GCCTGCTCCAAAGCATACCGCATGTCGTCCACCATCGAGTCGCCGACGTTCCCCGGCAGGGAACTGCTGATGACCCCGCGGAGTGGGATAACCGCGACCTTCTCGGCGCTTCCCTTGCGCCCGCGATCGACGATGGTTTCCCGGAAACGCGGTGTCGGTTCCTGCTCGCGCGTGTTGCCGCTGAGACGATGAAACGCGGCCGCCGCGAGCACGAAGTTGAAGAGCACGCTCGCGCACAGCACCACAAAGAGAAAGATGCTCAGGCAGCCGAGTTTTCGATTCGCCATGACGGCTGCTAATTGAGTGGAGAACCTCCAGCCACACAAGCGGTTTCAGAGAACGGCGAGCGAGCGGTCGTTGGATTTTTAGGACGCCGCGAATTGTCTGCTGCGAGGGAAAGAAGGCTGGCTCAGAAGCTGCTTTCCAGCAGTTCATGAACAACGCTGGCCAACTTCCCATCAGTGACTCAGCCGCACGGCCGATCGCAAAAGCGAAGCGTGGCCGCCCAAAAAAACGTCTTGCAAGGGCAAAAGAGTCGGCGCCGCCCGAACGGGAATATGCGGCCGCCGGCACACTCACCCGGACGAAAAGCTTGCTCGCCGCAGCGCTGCGCGTGTGGGAGTTAAAGCAGCGCGGCCTCGGCTAA
>JACDBM010000049.1 GCA_013694945.1 Chthoniobacterales bacterium | reverse complement strand
CCATTTGCTTGAGATACATGCGGACGGGATCATCCAGGATGTCCAGCTTGGCTTCGGGTTTTTCTTCTTCCTCTTCCTCGCTGTCTTTCTTGCCATCCTTGTATCGATCCACCTCCGAAGCTTCGATGATGTCGATCTCCATCCGCCGGAGTCGCGTCAGGATAGCATCGAGCTCATCCGCATCCGTCACCTCAGTGGGCAGCGCTTCGTTTAAATCATCGAACGTGAGATATCCCTGATCTTTCGCCAGTTTGATCAGCTCACGAATTCGACCCTGAACGTCTCCGGGGCCGACGGAAGTTAGGATTAGTGAAGTCGTTTCGATCAAAGGAACAGTCTCGCTCTGGGAATCCTCAGGCGGTGTAGCCGCCTTCAACGCTTTGGCTCGGGGGGGATTTCCATGAGCGTGTCGTTCTTTTTTCTTAGATCCGCGCTGCTTCGACTTCGAAGTTGAGCCGGGACGGGCGCGGTTAACTTTGAGAGTTCTCTTCGCCGCGGGGGAAGCGGGTCCGATCCGTTTGGAGTGGGTTGCCAACTTAGTGCTCGTGGAGGAAGTGCTGCGTTTCGAAGCCGTCTTGGTGCGGTTTACTGCCCCTTTGAGTGACAATTTAATTCTCGAGCACGTGGGCAGGCGAAAACGCGGAAAGTTCATCGAGCTGTGCCTTCAGGTCAACTACTTGTTTCTGCAACGCCGTCATTTGGCCCGCGGATAACTGCGGAATTCTCAGGCGACCCTCTGCGATTTTGAGTTGCCGCCGAACGGCCGCTTGCCGCAGGCCGCTCCACCAATCGCTTGCCACTGCGACAGCGTTTGGCGGCATTCTTCGGAGTAGCCAGGAAGAGACGAGCGCTTCTTCCTGTGCGGTCAGCCCGGCCATGAAAACGTTGACCGATACGGCGTCATCTGGGCGTAGATCGCTTTCCAGGATGCGGGAGAGGATTTCCGCGTCGGGGGTCTGCGAGAGAACATCGCGCCAGTCTTGCCCCAACAGAAATTCGCGAGCGCTCTGATCACGCAAAGCGAGAAGGCCAAGCATAGCGACGTCGTGCCGCGGCGCCGGTCTCGCCTGCAGTTCGTGCGACCGACCGGCAGCAACCGAATACTCCCGGCCAGGTTTGGGCAGCATCGCTTCAAAATCCGGGGCGGCGACTCCGATTCCCGAACTCACTTTATTGGCTAAATCGGTGCGCATGATTGGATCGCAGACGCGGGCTACAGTCTCCGCCATCCTTCGCGCGAGTCGCATCTTCGCCGTCATCGAAGTCAGATCTGAGTCGGCCGCCTCCTGCGCGATCCAGTAGTCAAAGAAATTCCGTGCCTCGACTATGCGCTTCATGAATTCCGCCTTACCCTTGTGGCGAACGACCGAGTCGGGGTCCTCCCCCGGGGGCATTTCAGCTACACGGACGATCAAATCGTTCTGCAGCATTGAATCGAGCGACCTTTCCGCGGGGCCTCCACGCCTCGCACCTTGAACACCGTAACTTTGAAGTAAAGTTTCGAGCGAGCGTTTGGAAGCCTTCTGGCCCGCTGCATCGGCATCGAAACAAAGAACGATTTCAGTGACAAAACGCTTTAAGACCCGTGCATGGCTATCCGTGAATGCCGTCCCCTGCGGCGCGACCACATTCGCAATGCCAGCTTCGAAGAGCGTGATCAGATCGAGCTGTCCCTCGCAGACAATCGCCGAGTTTGCTTCGATCAACGCCCGCTTGCTTTTGTGCAATCCGAACAAGACGCCCCCCTTTCGAAAAAGCGGCGTCTCGGGGGAGTTGAGGTACTTTGCGGTTTCCCTTTCGGTGCTAAGAATGCGTCCACTGAAGGCGATCACCTCGCCGACATCGTTGCAGATCGGAAACATGATTCGTCCCCGAAATCGATCGTAAACTTCACCGTCCGGCCGATTCTCGTCACGCGCTTTCACAAGCCCGCTCTGCGCGAGATGCGCGCGTCGATATCCTCGATCAAGCGCCCACTGGAGCAGCGCATCCCAGCTCTCAGGCGCAAACCCAATCTGCCAATTGCTGGCTA
>JACDBM010000048.1 GCA_013694945.1 Chthoniobacterales bacterium | reverse complement strand
GCAATGTTCTCCGCACCACTCCTCGATCCGCACCCGGATCGCATCCCGAATTTCACGCACCTGCGCGAGCTTCTCTTCCTCTGTCCCGGTCACCTGCGATGGATCCGGGAAGGGCCAGTGCAGACGTGTCGTCGGGCCGGGGAAAATAGGGCAACCGGCTGCTTCGGATTCATGGCAGACCGTCACGACGTAAGCGAAGACGGGCCCGGATTTCCAGACATCGAACACCACCTGGCTCGGCTTTCGTGTGATGTCGATGCCGACTTCCCGCATCGCTTCCGCGGCGGTCGGATTCACCGTAGCGCCCGCATCGAGTCCGGCGCTCTGTGCTTCGAAATAATCCGGGCAAAGAGCATTCATGAAACCTTCCGCGATGCGACTTCGGGCGCTATTGTGCACGCAAATGAAAAGAACTTTTGATTTTGTCATGGTGGGCCTCTGCCTCTCGGGTTCAGCAGGCGCGGAAGAGAGATTCGCCTCTGCCCCACGGCTGATTCAATCCGCGGAATGTAACGATTGTGTGACAAGGACCGCGGCCGGGCACGTCCCAGCGATAGCGGAATGCTGGGAACTCAAATGAAAGTCTATTTCCTACGTCATGGAAAGGCCGACTGGCCGAACTGGGACAAGCCGGACGATGAACGGCCGCTCAATAAAAAAGGGCGAAAACAAATGGGGCGAGTGGTGAAATTTCTCTGCAACCTCGAGCCTAAAATCTCGCTCGTTCTTTCCAGCCCGCTGCCGCGTGCACTGCAAACGGCCGAGATCGCGGCGGATTATCTCGGGCTTGAACTGGAAGAGGAGCCGGCTCTCGGAAAAGGCTTCGATGCGACAAAGCTCCGGCGAATCCTGAAGGAGAGGGCCGACGAGGAGCTGATGATCGTCGGGCACGAACCCAGTTTCAGTACCGTAATAGGCGAGTTGACTGGAGGAAGGGTGAAGTTGCCGAAGGCCGGGATTGCCGTAGTCGACGTCTCGGACGGGGCTCGCGAAGGAGAGCTCGTTTGGTTGCTCCCACCGAGAATCACTGATTCCTAGGAGCGCGGCTCCTGTGAGAGGGCCGCGGTTGCAGTGCAGCATTGCGCAATGTCGCCGAAGACCCAAGTCATCAATAAGATCGCGCCAACAGCGTCTCCGCTTCTGGCGGAAGAAAATCCGCAAGGGGCTTTTCGCTAATTACGACCGGCGTTCCGATATGCACTCGGCCATACAAGGCGATGACATCCCGCGATTTCATGCGAATGCAGCCGAAGCTCGCGCGGCGTCCGATCCGCTTCTCGTCCGCTGTTCCGTGAATGTAAATGCATCGCTCACGCGCGTTGCGATTCTGGCCTTCCTTGCCGCGCAGCCAGAGCACGCGTGAGACAATTGGATCGCGCCCGAAGGCGTTTGGCGCGATCACTTCGCCCGTGGCGATGCGGCTTTTGATCACCGCACCGCCGGGCAAGCCATCTCCTACCTTGCCGCTGACATACATCGAGCCGAGCGGTGTGCGGTAAGTGCCGACTCCATCGCCGCTTCCGAACTTCGAGGTGGAGACTGGATAGCGGACGATGGATTTATCAGCGGCGACGAATGCCAATTCCTGGTCGGCGATGCTGATGATGACTCGAGTGCCAGCATCCTGAGCAGCCGGCGCAACGAAGGCCGCGCCGAGAAGAAGAGAAACGAGCAAGAGGTGTTTCATCGCCGGGATTTTCCACGCTCTCAACGTACGTGTTGATTAGGCAGAAAGAGGTGCAGTTCGGTGATGAGCGCGTCGAGCTTGCGCAAGTCTTTGCGGCGCCCCTTCTCTGGTTTTAGTGTCCGTTTTCGGACCATCGCGGTGAGATCACGCAGTTGATGAGCGCGTTCGCGCGAGGGATCGTCGGGTGTGGGGGTGGAATGAAGCGCAGCCACGGTTTCCGCCAGTTGGATCTCCAAACGCGCAGCGTAAGCACGAACGGTCGCGCGTAGTTCGCGCCGGAGTTCCAGCAGCTCGTCTTCCAGAATGCGCACGGGCGAGACGAGGCATGAGCGCGAAGAGCCCGGACCTTTCCCTTTCGTCCGTTTCATGACGCAAGTGGCGCCAGCTTCTGCGCGGGCTCAAGTTGCGGTGCGGGCGCGGGCCGAGTTGCGAAAGGGGAAAACTTCAACAGCTCGATCGTGCCATCATAGTTTTCGACGAGAGCCGAACAGGTCTCGACCCAATCGCCGCAGTTGTAGTAAGTCAGGCGGCCAAACTGCCGGACGCTTGCATTGTGAATGTGCCCGCAAAGGACCGCATCCACCGCGTATTGCTCCGCGTATCGGATCACAGCTTTCTCGTATTCGCCGATGAAACTGACCGCGTCCTTTACGCGCTTCTTCGCGTACGCGCTGAGCGACCAGTAACCATGGCCGAAGCGGCGGCGCACGAAATTGATAGCGGGATTAAGCGAGAGCAGGAACTGGTAGCCAAGATCGCCGGCAAAGGCGAGCCACTTCGCGTTCTGCACGACAGTGTCCAATTCGTGGCCGTGGATAATGAGCATGCGCCGGCCGTCCGCGGTGGTGTGGACGGCGTGAGCCTGGATCGCGATGTGGCCGTAAACGCCGTGAAATCCGGAGACGAACTCGTCGTGATTACCCGGGATATAGATTACGCGCGTGCCTTTGCGCGCTTTGCGCAGGATTTTCTGAATGACGTCATTGTGCTGCTGCGGCCAGTACACGCCGCGCCGGAGCTGCCACACATCGATCAAGTCCCCGACGATGTAGAGGGTCTCAAATTCGTGATTACGAAAAAAATCAAGGAGAGCTGCGGCGTTGCAGTTCCGCGTGCCGAGGTGAACATCGGAAATCCATGCGACTCGAATGCGCCGCACGATGGGCGCTTTGACGATCCGCACACTCTTCAGGCGCGGTGGTTCAAGGAGAGCTGGCATGACTCGACCGCGTAAAGCTACCCGGGAGCAGCGGCAACCGGCAAAGAGCGTTTGGTTACGTTTCTGTGACAGCTCCGGCCGCGCGCAGAGATGTGAAACCTCGTGATGGTGCGCGATACAGGTTTCGAACCTGTGACCCCCTCCGTGTCAGGGAGGTGCTCTACCACTGAGCTAACCGCGCAAAACGAGCCTGATTATGCGACGCGGAGGGGAACTCCGCAAGTGATGGCGGGATGACAGTGCGGTGAGCGCGAGTAGACTGAGGTGACAGAGCGAAAGGCGTTTTGATGTCAGGCAAGAAGGCAATCACAATCGGAGCGCTCACCCTTACTCTGGGACTAGTCTCTTCCAGCTTTGGCTTTAGCTGGACTCTGGTGAATGCGAAAGTCCGGCACGACTTTCCGAACGTGGAACGAATCACGACGGCCGAGTTAGCGGCATGGCTGGCAAATAATCAACGCCGGCCGCCTGTTCTGCTGGACGTGCGGACACGTGCGGAGTTTGAGGTGAGTCACCTGCGGAATGCGCGTCAGGTTGAGCCAGACGCTTCCGCATTCGTGATTGAGCAGCCGAAGGATCGACCGGTTGTGACCTACTGCTCGGTTGGCTATCGCTCGGGTGAGTTTGCGGAGAAGCTGCGCACAGCCGGTTTCACTAGCGTCGTCAACCTCGAAGGCTCGATTTTCAAGTGGGCAAACGAAGGACGTCCGCTCTTTCGAAAAGAAGAGCAAGTGCGAAAGGTGCATCCATTCAACCGCACCTGGGGCTTGCTCCTCCAGAAGAAATATCGCGCGGAACTCGCTCCCGCGCGCCGGGACGGAGTGAAGGGATGAAGATGGACCAAGGTGGTCTCATCAGTCGCTCCGAGAACGTAGTCAACCTCGAGATGCCGTTTTCGAGTCTCGATTCCTTTATCACACCTAACGAGCGGTTCTATGTCCGCTGTCACTTTCCGATTCCGGAGCTCAGTGCCCGCGATTGGCGGCTCAGGATTGAAGGCGCGGTGACTTCTCCTTTCGAGCTCAGTTACGAGGAGCTGCGGCAGATGCCGGCTCGGACGATCACCGCCACGATCGAATGCGCAGGGAACGGGCGTTCGTTACTCGAGCCGAAAGTGCACGGGGTCCCGTGGGGAATGGGCGCGGTCGGGAATGCAACCTGGCGAGGTTTGCCCTTGCGCGATTTGCTGGAGCGCGCCGGTCTGAAGAGCAGCGCCGCGGAGGTGATCCTGGAAGGGGCGGATCGCGGCGAGATTCAGGCCACGCCGCGCCCGCCGGGTGAGATACATTACGCGCGCAGTCTGCCGCTGGTAGAAGCGATGGAGAATGCGTTGCTGGCTTGGGAGATGAACGGCGAGCCGCTGACGTCGCCCCATGGATTTCCACTGCGGGCCGTAGTTCCCGGCTGGTTCGGGATGGCTTCCGTGAAATGGTTGCAGCGGATCGTTGTGACGGAGAGGCCCTTCTCCGGTTACTACGAGACGATCGATTACGCCTACTGGGAGCAGCGCAACGGA
>JACDBM010000016.1 GCA_013694945.1 Chthoniobacterales bacterium | reverse complement strand
GCACGCCAGTGAAACTTGGTCGCAGCTCGGTCAACACGATCGAGATCATCAGCGGCCTGGAGCCGGGCGACCAGGTGATCCTCTCAGATACCAGCGCGCAGGACGCGCACGAACGTATCCGGCTGAACTAGCCAAAATCGACATCTACCCTTCGCGAAATGATCCACCCAAAACGCTATCCGGAATCCACTCAGGCGGACGATGGAGATTTTGCGGCCCGACTCCTCGCGGAAAAAAGCGTCTGCCTTGATCGCAGGATTATCGACGAGCCGGTCAAGGACGGTGATTATCCGTCGCCGATCGGCCGGTTTACAGCCAACCATGAAATCGACGGCTGCAGCGTTCGCCGAGTAATCCCAGCCGGACCTCACCGGCCTTCGGTTTCGAGCTTTCGCACGAGCAATTCAACCTGCTCAGACGTGAACTTCTTCCCGGTGTCCATCTCGCGCATGCGACGAGAGATCTCGCGGCGCCATTCTGCATTTTGCAACAATTTTTCCTGGAAATAACTCCGAAGGTGAAGCTGCTCTTCGTCCGAAAGCTTATCGATTGCGCTTTTCACTTCCGTCAAGCTCACTGCCTCAGTTTCTTCCTCGTCGATCGCGTAGTCAACACAGCCGTCTATGCCAGCCACTGTTCTCAACCCATCCAACCCTATGCCCACAACTGAAGAAACCGCAACCAATCCGACGCCCCGTTCCGGGACGAACGGTACCTTAATCAAACTCGAAGACGTCACGAAGGTCTTCCTGACCGACGAAGTCGAGACGCACGCGCTCTCCGGAATCCATCTCGATATTCGCCAGGGCGAATACGTGTCGATCGCGGGTCCGTCGGGCTGCGGCAAATCGACGTTGCTCTCGATCCTCGGGCTGCTCGACACTCCTTCGGGCGGCAGTTACACGCTCAAGGGCACCGAGGTCGCGAACCTCTCCTTCCCGGAGCGCGCCCGCATCCGAAACCGGGAGATCGGATTCATCTTCCAAAGCTTCAATCTGATCGGCGACCTGACGGTGTTCGAGAACGTCGAGCTGCCACTGACTTATCGCGGCATGGCGGCGAGCGATCGCAAGGCGCATGTGCTCGAAGCGCTCGAGCGCGTCGGCATGGGCCATCGCGCTAAACATCTCCCAAGCCAGCTCTCGGGTGGCCAGCAGCAGCGTGTGGCTGTCGCGCGCGCCCTCGCGGGCAAGCCGGCGATCCTCCTCGCGGACGAACCAACCGGCAACCTCGATTCGCGTAACGGCGAAGCGGTCATGGACCTTTTGAAGGAGCTGCACGCTGCGGGTGCGACCATCTGCATGGTCACGCACGACCAGCGTTTTGCACAGCACGCCGATCGAACCGTGCACGTCTTTGACGGACGCGTGGTGGAAGATCACAGCATGGCGGCTTGAGCCATCCGCTGCACACAAATTCTCCCCCATGTAGTCCGAACGACAGACGGAGACGCCGATGAAACGTGCGGTTGTTGTCCTGCTCTTACTGATCGCTAACATCCTGTTCGCTTCCAGCAGGGTCACGCCGCCCGACACAGCTCCCGGCAAGCTCCTGCAGGAATGGCTTGCCGCCTATAACGCGGCTGATGCCGCAGCGCTCCGTCAATTCGCGGAGCAACGTTATACGCTGGAGGCGCGAGGTGAGCGTTCGGCGGAGGAGATCGCGGAAGCTCAGATGCAGGGCCGTCAGACCACAGGCGGTCTCGACCTTGTGAGGGTCGAAAGCTCATCGCCAGTTGAACTCGCCGTGATTGTAAGGGCGAAGAGCGCCTTTCCGCGAATGAACAGGCTTTCGCTGAAGGTAAGCGAGGCCGATCCGTCGCTGCTTGTCGAACGCAAATCGGTAGTCGTGCCTCCATCCTCCGAGGAGTTGGACAACCGCAAAGCGCCAGCGGAATTCGCGAAGGAAATTGATGCAAAGTTTGGAGGGCTCGCGCAAAAGGATGAGTTCTCCGGTGCCGCGCTGATTGCCAGGGATGGCCAGACCATCTGGCAACAGGCGTATGGCTTTCAGGATCGCGAGAAGCAAGTTCCCGCGAATCTGGAGACGCGCTTCCGGCTCGGGTCGATGAACAAGATGTTCACTTCCGTGGCGATCGCGCAGTTGGTGGAGGCGGGGAAACTGAAGTTCAAAGACACGCTTCGGACTGCGTTGCCCGACTATCCAAATAAGGAGATCGCGCAGCAGATCACGATCGAGCAGCTGCTCACGCATACGTCAGGATTGGGCGACATTTTCGGCCCGGGTTTTTTCGAGAAGAAGGACAGCATTCGGGAGCACAAGGACTACCTGCCGCTCTTCGTGGACAAGCCTCTCCAGTTCGAGCCGGGCGCGCGTTTCTCCTACAGTAATGCCGGATTCATTGTCCTGGGCTTGGTGATCGAGAAGTTCTCGGGCCAGAGTTATTACGAATACGTAAAGCAGCACATCTTTGATCCCGCCGGGATGACCGCAACCGGCAGCACGCCGCTTCCAGAGGAAGCGGAGAATCTGGCAATCGGCTACACCAGAGAGCGTTCCGGCAAAGCCGCGCCGAACACAACCAGCTTGCCATGGCGCGGGATGGCCGCTGGAGGTGGCGAATCAAACGTGGGCGACCTCCTCCGCTTCGCGAACGCTTTGCGCGGCTACAAGTTTCTTTCCCGGGAGACGACGGAGCTGATCACCTCCGGCAAGGTAGGAGATCAACCCGGAAATTCCTCGAAGTACGCCTACGGCTTCGCGGATCGAAACGCGAACGGCCGGCGAACGGTTGGTCACAGCGGAGGAGCGCCTGGCATGAACGGTTCGCTGAATATCCTTTGGGACGAAGGTTATACCGTCATCGTTCTTGCCAACGTGGATCCCACCGTGGCGCAAGACGCGGCGGAATTCATTGCCGATCGTCTTCCCGCAGCCGCGCGCGTCGCCCGCCAATGATCCAGAATTTTCGATACGCGCTGCGGATGCTGATCAAGACGCCGGCCTTCGCGATCATCGCCATCCTCGCCGTCGCCCTCGGGATCGGCGCCAGCACGGTCAGCTTCTCGATCGTCAACGCGGTCCTGCTCCGCCCGTTTCCGCTGATGCAAAACCAGGAGCGGCTCGTCTTCCTCACCCAATACTTCACCAAGACCGCCGAGAACGACAATGGGATGTCGTTTCCCGATTATCTCGAGATCAAGAAACAGGCGACAACCCTGGAAGGCTTCGGCGCGTGGCAGGAAGCCACCTTCATCATTACAAATGGCGAAAAGCCCGATCGCTTCCTTGGCGCGCACATGTCGGCCGAGACCTTTTCATTTCTCGGCGTCCAGCCGATCATGGGCCGGCAATTTCGCCCCGAAGAAGACAACCTGAACGCGCCGCCCGTCGCGCTCCTCGGCTACCACGTTTGGCAGAATCTCTTCGGTGCCGATCCCGCGATTATCGGTCGCGAGGTCCCGATCAATGGCCGGCAGGTCACGGTCATCGGCGTCATGCCGAAAGGCTGGCGATTCCCCGAAGAGTGCGACATCTGGATGCCGCTCCAAATGGACGAGAAAGATAATCCGCGCGGGAATTACTTCCTCGCCAGTGTCGGGCTGCTTAAGCCGGGCGTCTCGATCCAGAAAGCACGCGCCGAGCTGGAGGCGATCGCCGGCCGCATCGCCGCCGAACATCCGGCGACGAACACTGGCTGCAGCATTCGCATCAAGACTTTTCGCGAAGAGATGGTCGAAGAAGCGAAAACGCTCACTCTCCTCATCATGGGCGCGGTCATTTTCGTCCATCTCATCGCCTGCGCGAACGTGGCCAATCTGCTCCTCGCGCGCGCCGCCACCCGCACCAAGGAAGTCGCGATCCGATGCGCGCTGGGCGCGAGCCGCGGACAGGTCGTGCGCGGACTTCTGACCGAGAGCCTGGTGTTGGGTTTCGCCGGGAGCGTCCTTGGTTTGCTCTTCGCGGTTTGGGGCATTGATCTCATGGTCAAGGCGATCCCTGTCGAGATTCCTTTCTGGATCACGTTCGAGCTCGACTGGCGCGTCTTTGCGTTCGCCCTCGGCACGGGTGGTCTGTCGAGCGTCGTCTTCGGGCTCGTGCCGGCTCTGCAAGCTTCCAAGCCACAACTGGTCGATTCGCTGAAAGAAGGCGGACGCTCCGGCGCGGCCGGGGCGAAAGGTCAGCGTGTCCGTAATGGCCTCGTCGTCGCCGAAGTGGCGCTCGCCTTGATTCTTCTCATCGGCGCGGGCCTGATGCTCCGCAGCTTCATGGCGATCCAGAATTCCGATCTCGGCATCGACCCGAAGAATACGCTCACCTTCCGCGTCGGCCTGCCGCCCGTGCAGTATCCCGACAAACAAGTCGCCTGCCGCTTTTTCGAGCAGTTGATCCCGAAGCTTGCCGGGATCTCCGGCGTGGAAGCAGCCGGGGCCACCACTTCGTTGCCCGCCTCCGGAAACATCGGCACGGACGCGGTTGTCCTGAAAGGGGATGAAGAGCCAAAACAACTCCAGGATTCGCGCCAGGTTAGGACTGCGACCATCACGCCTGGGTACTTGCAGGCCACTCGGATCAGTTTGCTGCGCGGACGCGATTTTACCGCGGCGGATAACAAAGACGCGCCCCGCGTCGCATTGATTGACGAACGCGCCGCGAACATCTGGTATCCAAATCAAGACCCGATCGGCCAGCAGGTGCGTGGCTATCAAAGAACGGGGGAGCCCGCGGAATGGGCCACCATCATCGGAGTTGTGCGCCACGTCATCTACGACCAGCGCGACAAAAAGCGGATCCTGCCGATGGTCTACACCGCCGCTTATCAGAAGCCTGAGTCGTTCATGTCCGTCACCGTGCGGACGATGACCGATCCGAAATCATTCGTGAACGTCGCGCGCGAGGCCGTTCTCTCGGTCAACAAAGACATTCCGATCTACCGGATCTTCACGATGGAAGAAGTCGTGGCCGAATCGTTCTGGGAGAAGAAATTCTTCGGCAAGATGTTCGCGATCTTCGCCGCGCTCGCCCTCTTCCTCGCCGCGATTGGTTTGTATGGCGTGATGGCTTACTCGGTGCGGCAGCGCACCCAGGAGATTGGCGTGCGCATGGCCTTGGGCG
>JACDBM010000015.1 GCA_013694945.1 Chthoniobacterales bacterium | reverse complement strand
TAGAGGATGCACGAGACCTTCGCCAGCTGGAGATTTGCCGCTACTGCTTCGGCCCGCTTGCGCGTCGCGCAATAGATGATGCCGGTCCTGTGCTCCGCAATCAGCGCCTGAATGCGCTCGTATTTTCGCGTCTCGTTCTCAGTCTGCCGGACGAGCAGGTTGAGGTTCGGCCGGGCGAACCCCGCCACGAATTCGCGAGGCTCGCGCAGGCGCAGATGCTGCAGAATGTCCTGCCGCACCTCAGGCGTAGCCGTCGCGGTGAAGGCGGCTACCTGCGGCCGTCCCAGTCGCTCCAGAACCGCATCGAGCCGGAAATAATCCGGCCTGAAATCATGCCCCCACATTGAAAGGCAATGCGCTTCATCCACTGCGAAGAGTGCAATCGTACTTTCCCCGAGAGCGTCTAGAAAGGAACGGCTCCGGAAGCGTTCCGGAGCGATGTAAACCAGCTTGTATTCGCCACGGGCCAGCGCGCGAATCCGTTCGCGCTGCTCGTCGATCCGGAGCGAGCTATTGATCAGGCTGGCCGCGATGCCGCGCCGTTGCAGCGCGTCGACCTGGTCTTTCATCAGTGCAATCAGCGGCGACACCACAACCGTCGTGCCTTCGAGGAGCAAAGCTGGGAGTTGATAGCAAAGTGATTTGCCGCCGCCAGTGGGCATCACGACGAGCGCATCAGCGCCGCCGATCAAGGCGGTTACCACCTCCTCCTGTGCATCCAGGAACTCGCGAAAACCAAAATACTTTTCGAGAGCTTCGCGCGCGTTCATCCTAGTCCGAATCTGGGGAGAATCGCGCGTTCGCACAAGCCCGGCATCACACCGCAGACCGCAGGTTCAATCCCCTAATCGTCCGCCTAAAAGGGTTCTCACCAAGGCTGCGAACCTTGAAGGCCGCGACACAACCGTAAGAGCTTCGAAACACGAAACGTGGTGCAGTGGCGCTGAATAAGGCAGACCGCCGCTTCGTCAGTCTTTTCCACAAACATGAAAACATCACTACTATTAGGAGCAACCGTGGCCGCGGTGGGTCTGGCCTTTGCTCCTGCTAACGCGCAGACCCAAACCACGACCTCGACTGAGACGTCCTCCGGCGGCTATATCCAAAGCAGCAAAATCGTCGGATCCAAGATTCGCAGCGCGGATGGCTCCGAAGTTGGCGTGATCAAAGACGTCGTTCTCGACAAGCAGACCGGTTGCATGGCTTACACCGTCCTCGAAACGATGGATGGCGGCAATGTCGCAGGTCCCGGCAGCACTGGATCGCGCAGCACGACCACGAGCACCACGACACGGAAGTCAGTGGCAATGCCTTGGACGGCGTTCACGGCTACGTCCGATCCAACCGTCTATACGACCCAGATTCAACGCGAACGCATCTACAGCGCACCAGTCTTTGATTACACCCGGGTCGACGAATACAGCCGTCCGGAATACATTAGCGGTGTTTACAGCTATTACGGCGTGCAGCCGGCCGTTGGCGTAAACATTGGCCTTGGTTCGAGCGGCGGACGAACAGGTGTCACAACTCAGACTGGCTACGGCGCTTCCTCTAGTCCTGCGACCGGCCAGGCCGCGACGGCCGGTTCCCCTAGTGCAACCATGAGGCCCAGCGCGTCACCGGGAATGTCCGCTTCTCCGAGCGCCACGGCGTCTGCTAGCGTCACACCACGCGCGACTGTGACCCCATCAGCGACCGCGACCTCATCACCCAGAGCCAGTGCCAGTCCCGCCGCTTCCGCGAGCGCAACGGCAAGGACATCGCCCAGTGTCTCGAGCAGTTCGGCGACATCCAGCTCTTCAGAAAGTCCAGCCGCGAAAAGCAGCAGCACTTCTTCACCTTCGTCTGCGACTTCTCGCAGCAGCACGTCGTCCAGTGCTACGACAGATATGAGCCCTTCGAGCAGCGACACCTCGTCTTCGAAGACTGACTCGACCGAGACTACGACCTCAGCAAGGGAATCCAAGGCTGAGAAGAAAGCCGACAAAGCTGAAAAGAAGAGCAAGAGCTCTGATGAAGCTGACGCGAGTCCGTCGCCTTCAGATTCTTAATCAAATTGCAGGCGGGTTTCCCCGCTGACGTTCAACGGCAGGAGCGACCATGTGTTGCTCCTGCCGTTTCGCTTTTCGGGGGTGGCTGCGCTTGCACGGTCGCGGTCTCCAGTGCGAGATACTTCATTCCCAGCAGCCAGACGATTCCCGAAACCAGCATCGCTCCGGAAAGGACAAAGAACGCGACGTTCATGTTCCACCGTCCTGCGATGAGTCCGAGCAGCGGTGGTGAAATCGCATCACCGAGTGCGTGGATAATTAGAATGTTCAACGCGAACGCGGTCGCGCGCACTTCCGGTGCGGCAACGTTGGCGAGCGCCGCGTTCGAAGGGCCGGTATTGAGAAAGACGAGGAAAACCGCCCCAAAGAGAGTGATCCAGGCGACTGGAAAAGGGACGAAGAGAGTCATCAGGAAAAACGGCACTGCCAGGAGCATGCCCAATCCGGAAACGAGGAAGTATGAACCCGGAAAACGTGATTGTATTCGGTCGGCTACAAATCCGCCGAGGAGGGTTGAGAGGAGGCCAGCCACAACCGTGATTCCGCCGAAAACGGGCGTGGCGAGGGCGGGAGGTTGATTGCGGTAGATCAGATAAGCGGGCATCCAGAAAGCAAGGCCGCCGAGAGCGAAAGTCATTGCCGTTTGCGCCATACAGTTGAAGACGAACGCTCTCGTGCGAAGCAGCGTAAGGTAGTCCTGCTTACCAGCGCGCTTCCGCGTTTCTCTGGTTTCCTTCATTCTAGGATCTCTTATGAGAAAGCAAGAGAGGCCGAGGATCACGCCCGGAAGGGCAACAAGATAGAAAGCCCAGCGCCAACCATACTGGGCGTTGATCAAGCCACCGAGCACATAACCGAGTGCGCTGCCGACTGGAATCGCGCAACAAAAAACGGCCATGACCCGGCCGCGCGTTTGCACCGGGAAATAATCGGAAAGAATCGCAGGGCCAGCCGGCCCATAGCCACCCTCCCCGATCCCGATGAAGATCCTGCTCATAAAGAGCAGCGCAAACGTGGCGGCCAATCCCGAAGCGGCGGTCGCGACGCTCCAAAGCAGCACGCAGAGACCGACGATCATCCAGCGCGAGTAACGATCAATCAGCCAGGAAAGCGCCGGTGCCGACAGCATGTAGGTGACGAGAAATGCCGTCGCCAGACTTCCCGTCATCGCCATCGCGCTAGGATCGCCGGGCGCAAAGAACGTCGCCCGAATGTTCGGTTCAACCGCGGCGAGAATGTAGCGGTCGATGTAGTTGAACAGGTTAATGCCCAGCAGCAATGCCAGAGCCGTGGGCGCGCCAGGCCTTCGCTCTTTGACCTCGCTCGTCATGGAATTGCCGATTGCAGTGGGCGGCGCCTCAATTGTAAATCTTAAACCGATGGCGCATTCTTCTTTCGCCGAACGCGCTCTCTACTTCGTTGGCCTGTTGCTTGGCCGGCTGATTTATCACGTCCGCACCATCGGTCAGCAGAACATTCCTCCGGGGGGTTTTCTTCTCCTGCCGAATCACATCACCTGGATCGACGCGATCGTCCTGCAGCTCGCCTGTCCACGCCCGATCCGCTTCATGATCCACGACGCGTACTATCGGAATCGCGTTCTTCATCCCATCCTCCGCCTGGCCGGCTGCATTCCACTCAATCCCCGCCGCGCCAAAGATGCGATTCGCGCCGCAGCCGAGAAGATACGGGCGGGCGAAATTGTCTGTCTTTTTCCCGAGGGACAACTCTCGCGTTCCGGCACTTTGCTTCGCCTGCAACGTGGTTACGAACTGATTGCGCGGCAGGCAAAAGCGCCTGTCGTCCCGGTATGGATGGACGAGCTATGGGGTTCGCTCTTTTCCTTCAAAGGCGGTCGCTTTTTCACGAAATGGCCGCGCGAGATCCCATATCGCGTGCTCGTCGCATATGGCCGGCCACTTGACGGTGCGGAAGCCGACATGGCCACTGTGCGCGAGCAGTTACTGAAGCTGGGCGAAATATGCTACAGCGAACGCCCCATTTTGCGGGAACATCTCGCCAACGCCTGCCTCCGCGGACTGAAACGAAAAGCATTCCAGACCGCGATTGTGGACGGAATCGATCACAGCACGTTATCCCGCGGCAAGCTCCTCGGCGTCGCGATCGCGCTTTCCCAATACCTGAAATCGCGAGGTCAGGAGCGGCGGATCGGGGTTGTCCTCCCACCGGGGAAAGGCGGAGTGGTTGCTAACATCGCGATCGTCCTTGCCGGCAAGGTTCCGGTGAATTTGAACTTTACCAGCGCGCGCGAGTCGATCGCTTCAGCGCAAAAGCAGGCTGGCCTGCAAACGATCATTTCGGCGCAAGCCGTCGCAAAACGGCTCGAAAATTTCCCATGGACGCCAGAAGTGATCCACCTTGATCAGCTGCTCCCCGCCATAAAACCGGCAATCCTCCGCTGGTGGCTTCTGGGCCTGATCACTCCCGTGTCGCTCTTGTCGCGGCTGCTCGGACTGCCGCGGAGAGGCGATCGGGATGAAGCTCTGCTGCTCTTCACCAGCGGCAGCTCCGCCGCTCCCAAGGGGGTGGCCTTGAGTCACCGGAATATCATCGGCAACGTCTCGCAATTTGCGGCCCTCCTCGATTCACGACCGGAGGAGATGATCCTGGCATCGCTGCCGTTCTTCCACAGCTTCGGCTGCACAGTCACCCTTTGGTATCCCGTCATCGAGGGTGTCCGCATCGTGACGTATCCAAGCCCGCTGGAAGCAGCAAAGAATGCGGCGTTGATCGAGCGTTACCGGGCCACTGTCATGTTCGCGACACCAACGTTCCTGCGCGCCTATCTGCGCAAAGCCGAGCGGGCGCAGTTGCAGAGCTTGCGTCTCACCATCACCGGAGCCGAGAAGTTGCCGGGCGATCTGGCGCGGGCGTTTGAGGAACGCTTCGGGAAACCCGTCTATGAAGGCTATGGCCTAACGGAGACCTCGCCCGTCATTAGCGTGAATCTTCCTGATCCGGTGCCGAAGATCGCCGGAGTCTCCGTGCAGCCTTCCAGCCGGCCGGGGTCAACTGGCAAAATGGCGCCGGGAATTGCGGCGGAAATTCGCGATCCGGATTCAGATCGAAAGCTCAGCTTGCACGAATCCGGCATGCTCTGGTTACGCGGGCCAAATATCTTCGACGGCTACCTCGACGATTCGGCGCGTTCCGCGGAAGTCCTGCGCGACGGCTGGTTCAAGACCGGCGATCTCGGACGCTTCGACGAGGATGGTTTTCTCTTCATCGAGGGCCGACTTTCCCGCTTTTCCAAAATCGCAGGCGAGATGGTCCCGCACGAGATGATCGAGCAAAAAGTCCTCACGGCCTTGAAGCTGGATGCGCAAGCGGAGCGGCTCATCGCGGTGATGAGCGTGCCGGATCAGGCCAAAGGAGAAGCGCTTGTTTTGTTAACGAGCATCGAGATTGACGCCCAACAGCTTCGCCTTGCCCTGCGCGAGACGGAGGTGCCAAATCTTTGGGTGCCGCGCACGATCCGCCGGGTCGACGCGATTCCTGTGCTGGCGTCGGGCAAGCTGGACTTGGGAAAGTGCAAAGAGTTGGCTGCTGCGGCTTAACTGCTCTTCGTGGAGCAGCGTAGGACCAGCGCGTTCGCGACGTAACTGAGCACGACTGCACCGGCCTGGTTCGTCGCAACGTTCCTCACGCGGACAAGGCCGTAGCCTGGCTTCGAACGTGAAGCGCGCAGATCGAGGATCTCCGTCTCGAGCTGGATGGAATCACCTGGCCTGACTGCGACCGGCCATCGTAGTTCGTCCACGCCTAATCCAACAGCTCCGCCCTCGAAACGGAGTGGTCCAGTTGTGAAAAGCCGCATTGCAATCGCGGCCGTGTGCCAGCCGCTGGCCGACAGGCCGCCGAAAACGCTCGCATCTGCCGCCGCATGATCGAGATGGAAGGCTTGGACATCCCACTTTTGGGCGAAGGCAACAATCTCATCTTCCGTGACTCGATACGGCTCAGACCGAAGACGAGCGCCAACCTTCAAGTCGTCGAAGTAAAGCCCTCTCATCCGCGCGGGGCGTGAAGGGAAATGCCAGAGGGGAGAGTTGAACTCCCGACCAAGGGCTTATGAGTCCCCTGCTCTACCACTGAGCTACCCTGGCGTTGGGATGTCAAAATTCAATTGTGCCGGCGGCTGTGTCAACGTTCCGGCGCACCAGCCGCGGCTCTCTGCACTGCTTCCGCCAGGTAAGGCTCGAGCTCCTTTTGTTCGCCTCGCACCGCGGCCATGAAGCAGACCCCGTCGCGCACCCGCACCGCGCCCGTCCAGCCCTCCTGCTCCACAAAACGCCAGCCGGAAAACTCACGCGGCCGAGCCTCCTTTACATCCCTCTCCGCCGGGAAAAGAAAGAATTGCATCCGTTTCTCCCGGACGCTGATCTGCGCGACGCGGCGCCCTTCGTCATCATCGAAGACACGACACGCCGTTGTCCGGAGGCCCGCAAATTCCGGGGCCACGTCGTAGTGCTCGAGGCGGTACTTCATGAAGAAAAAATCGCCTAACGAGCCCGCCTCTGCCTCGACCACATCGAGTTGAGTTCGATCCGTCGTACTGGCAATCGTCAACATTTTCCGGGCCGTCCCCGCACCGGGGAACTCACTCACCCGCTCCATCACAATGAAGAGGACGACGCCCGCGATGACGGCCAAGGCCAGCGCGGCCGAAAGCACCGCCGGATTTTTCGCAGTTTTTTTCCAGGTGCGTTTACTCCGTGGAATGAGCTTCTCATTCCGGAACCATTCCGCGACTTCGTTCGAAACAGGGATCGCCCGCACAAGATTGGCGATGGCTTTGTCGAAAGTTTGCTGATAGGAGAACGCTGTCGCGACGCTCCTGCTCCGGCGCGCGCGCAAAATCGCGGCCCGCATTCGCCGGTCTGTTCCTGGCTTTTCCGTGATCGGAGCGAAACGCGTGAGCAACTCCTCGCGGCGCGAGATTCGAAAGATACTCATTCTTCGTAAACGTCGGCGGGAGTAGTGGCATTCAGCCACGCTTGAAATTGGCGGCGCCCGCGCGCCAGGGCCTTGGCCAGCTCACTCGGACTCAAATCGAGAAGCGTCAGAAGTTCGTGCGGCGTGAACTCATCGAGGTAATAGGCGGCCAATGCGCTCCGCTGCGGTTCGGGAGCGGCCGATACCCAGATCGCGAGTTGCTCTGGATTTAGCTGTGCCACCTGACCCGGAGCGTGCGGCGACACATCTGATTCTTCGAGTTTGATTGCTTCCGGCTGCAGACCTTCTTCGCCCACCACAAGGCATCGCGAGCGGGCATCGCGAAAGAACCAGAGCCGGTCCTTCGGCGGTTCACGTTGCGCGGAACGGAGGGCCGCCTCGCGCAAAGTGGCCTGAAACGCTTCCTGCGCTTTCATCGCATCTCCCGTCATCAAATAACAGAAGCGGTAGAGCTGGGGGAGATTTTGATTCGTTTCCAGCACGCGAGTTCCTCGGGAGCGCCCGGATTTTACCCCGCGCGGTGAATGAGACAAGAACGGGAATCGTCAGCAGACTTTGGGCGCAAGATCCTTCGTTCCCGCTCTCGCGACGACGATCACTTGCTTGCCTTTGAGGAACGAGAATCCAATGTGCCAGCCGGTGTGTCAGCCGAGTGTCTGCAGGCGCCGCCCAACTTCTTCTGCATTCTCCCGACTGTTGAAAGCGGAAATGCGGAAGTAACCCTCGCCACAGGAGCCGAAACCGCTCCCGGGAGTAATCACGACGTAGAGTTCCTGGAGCATGCGGTCGAACATTTCCCAACTCGTTAGGCCGGATGGGGTCTTGACCCAGATATAGGGCGCGTTCGTTCCACCGAAGACCTGCATTCCGGCTTTCAGGGCGGCATCCTGCAGGACGCGCGCGTTGCCCATATAATGGGCGACCAGGCGGCGGACCTGCGCCTGGCCTTCTTCGTTGTAAAGCGCTTCCGCACCGCGCTGCACGGGGTAGCTCACACTGTTTGCTTTCGTGCTCCAGCGCCGATGCCACAGCGGATGCAACGACAGCTCGCGGCCATCCTCCGTCTGCGCCTTCAACGCTTTCGGCATCACGGTGAATCCACAGCGCACGCCCGTGAATCCGCCGGTCTTGGAGAAACTGCGGAACTCGATTGCACATCCGTGCGCGCCAGGGATCTCGAAGATGGAATGCGGGATGGCGGAGTCGCTAATGTAAGCTTCGTAAGCGGCGTCATAGAGAAGGATGGCTTTATGCTCACGCGCGTATTCAACCCAAGCCGTGAGTTGTTCCTGTGATGCGACCGCGCCGGTAGGGTTGTTCGGGAAACAGAGATAGACCAGGTCAGCGTGTGTCTGAGGCGGTTCCGGGATGAAGTCATTCCCGGCCCTGCACTGAAGGTAAAGAATGCCTTCGTAGCTTCCGTTGGCCAGCGCGCCGCCGGTATGGCCAGCCATGACATTCGTGTCGACGTAAACGGGGTAAACCGGGTCTGGGATGGCAACTTTGTTCTGGTGCCCGAGGACATCCAGGATGAAGCCGCAATCGCATTTCGAGCCGTCTGACAGAAAGATTTCGTCGTCGGCGATTTCGACGCCACGATCACGATAATCGTGCTGCGCAATTTTCGAGCGGAGAAACTCGTAGCCCTGCTCATGGCCATAACCGCGAAAAGTCTCGCGGTGACCCAGTTCCTCGACTGCTTTGTGCATCGCGGCCACCGCGGCGGACGGTAACGGTTCCGTAACATCACCCACGCCGCAGCGGATGACGCGCTCCGCGGCGGCGGGATTGTTCTCGCAGAAAACCTTTACGCGGCGCGCAATCTCCGGAAAGAGATAGCCGGCCTGGAGCTTGAGGTAGTTGTCGTTGAGGAATGCCATGGCTTGGACGGCGAGGTCCAGCACGGGAACTCGATACGTGACAAAAGGCGATGGTCAGAGACCGCCGCTACCAACCGACTGACGGTGCGCAGCTATTTTTCGTAGCGCTTCCCGACTTCCGCCCAATTAATCACATTCCACCACGCCTTAAGGTAATCAGGCCGGCGGTTCTG
>JACDBM010000014.1 GCA_013694945.1 Chthoniobacterales bacterium | reverse complement strand
GAGCGGAGAAACGAGCAGAATCGGCGCAAGAATGTTGTTAAGATCGTGCGCCACGCCGGCGGCGAGGGTGCCGATGCTCTCCAGCCTTTGCGAGCGGAGGAACTGCGCCTCGAGCTTTTTCTGCTCGGTCACATCGGTATGGATGACGAGAACGGATTCCGGTTCACCAGTTTCGCCGCGCACCAGCGTCCAACGCGAATTGATGATGAGTTTTCTTCCATCTTTGCAGACGTGTTGGAGCTCGCCTCTCCAGTTCCCGTTGCGCAGCAGCTCTTCTTTCGCGGCCGTAAACGGCTGCGCATCTCGATAGATCAAATCGATCACGCGCCGGCCCCGTGCTTCCTCGGCGGTCCATCCGTAGAGCTTCTCCGCGCCGCGATTCCAGAACTCAATCCGATCCTCCAGATCCCGCACGATGATGGCGTCATGCGCGAGGTTGAGCAGTTCGGCTTGTTCGCGAATACACTGCTGGGCTCGTTTCCGCTCCGTGATGTCTTCGATCGTTCCCTCGAAGTAGAGAATTTCTCCACCAGCCCCGCGCACGGTCCGGGAATTTTCCGAAACCCAGACCTTGCTTCCATCTTTGCGATACAGTTCCGACTCGAACCCATTCACGATGTCCTGTGTGTCGATCAGACGTTTAAAAGTCGCGCGGCGTTCAGGGTCTACATAGCCCTGTTGCCCGACATCATATCGCGCCTCCATCAGCTCTTCAGGAGAAGCAAAACCAAGAATGCGCGCCAGGGCCGGGTTTGCCGCCAGGATTCCGCCCTCGGGAGTTGTCTGGAAAATTCCTTCGACCGCATTCTCGAAAATCGACCGGAATTTTTTCTCGGTCTGGCGCAGCGTTTCTTCCGTTTGCTTGCGCGCGGTGATGTCCTCCTCGACGGCGAAGAAATGCCGTCGCCCTGCGGAAAAAAAGGCGCTGACCTGCGTCCTGGTGACAAACAGGGCGCCATCTTTCCTTCGTCTCTCCAGCTCGCCTACCCAGATTGAGTTCTGCCGAACCGTTTCCATGACTTGGACGACGAGCTCCTCGCTGGCGGCGTCCTCCAGCGCGTTCAGGATTGATACGCTGCGACCGACGAGTTCGCCCGGTGCATATCCAAACATTCGCTCGAAAGTTGGATTCGACGTCACAATCATCCCGGCTTCGTCTGCCACCACGACACCTTCAGCCATGCTCTCGATCACGCGCGCCTGCATTTGCAGCGCTTCCTCCGCGCGCTTTTTCTCCGTGATGTCCTGCACGGTACCTCCGAGGCGCACTGCCCGCCCGGCGCTGTTGCGTACGGTGTCGGAGACCACATGGACAATGCGCTCGCTCCCGTCCGGCCGAACAATGCGGTGATCCGCGCAGTAAGGCTGCCCCGTGCGGAGTTGTTCCACGAACGTCTTCTTCGCGGCCGCCCGCTCCTCCGGGTGGAGGAGGCGGAAAAAGCTGTCGTGCGTCACTTCGATCGCGCCAGGCTCGAGTCCAAAGATGCGGAAAGTTTCATCGGACCAACGCGGCGGATTGTTCGCCCGATCCTCGCGATTTGTGACGTCTACCTCCCAGCTGCCGAGGTGCGCGACGCGCTGGGCGAGCGCGAGATTGGCTTCGCTCTGCCGAATCTTGAGATCGGCGCGCTGCTGCTCGGTCACGTCGGTCGCGATCGCCAGCCGGGCCGGGCGCTTCCCGAAGATCGTCGGGCTGGTGTAGACTGACACCAGGATGGCAGAGCCGTCTTTCCGGAGATGCCGGCAAAGAGTCGTCTCCGCTGAATCGGCAGCCGTATCTGCCGTTCGCTCCAGTTTCTCCAGCGTCTCAGCCGGACAGAGATCGCGAAGGGTGCGCGCTAGAAACTCCTCACACGAATACCCGTATTGCCTCACGGCAGCATTATTCACGGCGAGGAACCGGAGACTCGCCACCTCCCACACCCACATTGGGGTTGGGTTCGCCTCGAAGAGCAGCCGGTATTGCTCCTCTCGATTCGGCAAAATCTCTTCGTTTCGCTTGCACTCCCGAGCACCGGGATTGACCACTCGGGCTCGATTCCTCTTCGCGAGGATCGAAGCCTTTGCTGAGCTTTTCATAAAATCGGCTCGAGAGCGCCTTCCATGGTTTTTACTCTTCGCTTGTCAGAAAGCAGATTGCCGGCCATGCAAGAACACATTCCAGCGCGCAGGTCGTTCCTCTTCGCTA
>JACDBM010000005.1 GCA_013694945.1 Chthoniobacterales bacterium | reverse complement strand
CTCGAATCGACGGCACTGGTTTCAGCGGCCGCGACGCGGTATTGGACCCTTGCGTGCGGCTCTGCGCTGTCGATCTGTGCTGCGCTGGCGTCCGTCCCAATCACGCGGTCGAAGTGCGCAGCCAAAGCGACTGCCGCCTGTCCATTCCCGGTGGCGCAATCCCAGGCGCAGGCAGGGCTCGGCGCGAGCGCGGCCAGGTAGGCGAAGAGCGCCTGCGGATAGCGTGGGCGGAACTGCGAATACAGCGCCGCATGCCCGGAAAAATGATCTTTGAACGTCATGCGTACGTATCTGCGTTTCGCACCGTGCGAGCGGACGCGATCGTCTCCACGCGCGCATACATTTCCGCATAAATCCGCTCGAGGGCTGCGCCGGGATCCTCCAGCATCATGCTTTCCTTGATCTTGCTCGCATAGATCCCAAACGAAAATGGCGAGACCACCGGCAACTCGCGCAACACCCACCGAAATTGCTGTACGCCATCCAGGAATGCGCAGGCTTCCTCGGCGTCGAGAAAGATGTGCATGGCCTGTCGGTAAGCTTCCTTCAGGAGCGGGTGATTAGGCTCGTGCTGTTCCAGCACGCGAAACAGAACCTCTGAGCTCCAGGTCAACTGCTTCGGTCTGCGCTCCCGGCCGGGCAACTGCCGCGGCACCATCAGCCCGGTTTGCGCCACGCCGCGGAATTGCCACTTCACCAGCTCCGATCCGCGCAGTGCCGCATACAGATCCTCCTCCGCGCCCTCGCGCTCAAAGCAGAGCCGCAAATCCTCGAGCGGCAACTCCTGGAAGCGTCGCAGCGTGAGCAGAAATCCATAGTCATCCAGCGTGACCAGCGCGTTCCCCCCGATCCTGTTCTTCACGCGCCAGGCGACAATCCGCGAGAGTGCATCGTTCGCGCTCCGCCCGATCAGCGAGTGAAAAAAGTAATGCGAGTAGTCGCCCTCGCGGTAGAGCTCGATCAGCATCTTGTCGCCGACCGGCAACTCGGAAATGCTGAGCTGCGCGCGAAATTGTTCCAGGATCGCTTCCGCATTCGCGCTCGAGATCTCGCAGGTCTCGACCAGCCAATCGAGCGTGGTCGGTTCTGAGTCTTGGCGCGCGAGGCATTCCGCGAGTTGCGCGCGAAGCGTTCGTACGCCCCGCGCCAGACCGGATGTCAGCGGCATCTTGGCCGCGTTCCATCGCGGCACCGTCGGCAGGTGCCCATCGGCGCGTTCCACGTAAGCGGCTTGCAGAGCCGTGTCGATGAGTCGCAGGACGCGACCACCGAGGACAAACAGGTCTCCAATTTGGAGCTGCTTGATAAAGTTTTCCTCGACCGACCCGAGCCGCCTCTGTCGCAGAAGAACATTAACGAAACTTTCCGAAACGATCGTGCCGATGTTGACGAGGAAATCACGCGCGACCCGTGGATGAGCAAGCGAAATGACTCCTTCGTCGATGCGGATTTTGCCGAAGATACCGCCATATTGCTTCTCAAGTGACACCCCGCCACCTTCGAGATATTTGACGATCTGGTCGAACTCCGTGCGGTCGAGGTCTGCGAACGGGTACGCGCGGCGTAGGAGCGCAAAGACTTCGTCCTCATGGATCGGCGCGACTGCGGCCAGTCCCACGATCTGTTGCGCAAGCACGTCCACGGGTTTCCTCTGAATGCGGATGGGATCGAGCGCGTGCTCCCGAACACGCCGCGCTGTCACAGTTGCCTCAACCAGATCGTTGATGTTCGTAGCCACGAGCACACCGTGGCTGTTTCGATTCAATGAGTGCCCCGAGCGCCCGATGCGCTGGATCGCTCGCGAAACGCCTTTTGGCGTGGCCATCATCACGACAAGGTCGACCGCGCCGATGTCGATGCCGAGTTCGAGACTGGTGGAACAAACCACCGCGCGCAGTTCACCATTCTTAAGGCGGTCTTCCACCTCCATGCGCACGCTTCGGTCTAACGAGGCGTGGTGGATTTCGATCTGCTTCGCCAGGTCCGGGAGCAATTCCTTCAGCTTCAATCCCAACTGCTCGGCGGCAGAGCGCACATTCGTGAAGACGAGCACGGAAACGCGCGTCCGGATCAGTTCCGCGAGCTCGGCATACAGGCGCACTCCCGTGTAACCCGCGGGTGGATACGGTTTGCGCCGGATGGGTGAAAAGACTTCAACAATCGATTTTTTCTCCACGCGAGCTTCGGCGACGCGGCATTCTCGGCCTTCGCCGACGAGAAAACGCGCAAGAACCTCGAGCGGCGCAGCCGTGGCCGAGAGTCCGATCCGACAGAGCGCGCCGGCATTGGGATCAGCTTGCGCGCGCAGTCGCTCCAGCCGCTCGAGGGAGAGCGTAAGATCAGCGCCCCGCTTGTTCCCTGCAAAAGAATGCAGCTCGTCGACAATCACGAACTGGCATTCCCGCAGGTGCATCGCATAACTTTCCTGTGCGAGCATGACTGCGAGGCTCTCCGGCGTGGTAACGAGGAGATGCGCCGCGCGTCGTCGGAAGCGCGCGCGCTCGGAAGTCTTCGTATCGCCGGTGCGCGCATGCACCAGCAGCTCCTTTTCAAGCTGCATGTCGGCGATGGGCGCACGAAGATTTTTTCCGATGTCGTAGGCAAGCGCTCGCAACGGCGAGATGTAGATGCACTGCACCGTTGAACGGAGGGTGCCCGCGTCGAGCTTGCGGAGCAGATAATCGAAAACCCCGAGGAAGCCGGCGAGTGTCTTGCCGCTACCTGTGGGCGAAGTGAGGAGGATGGATTCCCGGTT
>JACDBM010000413.1 GCA_013694945.1 Chthoniobacterales bacterium | reverse complement strand
CGCTTCCGGCGAAAGCAGCAGGCGCTCTTCGAGCGCGGAAATGCGGCAAAGTTCCCGTGCTGCGGCCAGCGAAGGAACCATGACTGCAAATGGTTTCTCTTCCCGAAGCTTGCGCTCCCGGAGTTGTACCACGCTCGCTTCGTTTCGCGCATCGAGTATCAACTGGAATCCGCCGAGGCCTTTAAGAGCGAGGATCTTTCCTGCTCGTACGGCTTCGACTGCCTGGCTGAGCGCCTCTTCTTCAGATGCCAAAATCTCACCCTTGGCGTCCCAGAGCTGCAGCTGCGGCCCACAACGCGGGCACGCGTTCGGTTGCGCGTGAAAACGCCGGTCGCGCGGATCGTGATACTCGCGCTCGCAGTCGATGCACATGGTGAACTTCTTCATCGATGTATTTGCCCGATCGTAGGGAAGCGCTTCGATGATGGAGAAACGCGGGCCGCAGTTCGTGCAATTCGTGAAGGGATATCCGAAGCGGCGATCGTTCGGATTAAAGATCTCCCTGACGCAGTCGGAACATGTGGCGATGTCCGGCAGAATGAGCACCGTCTTCTCGCCGCTCTCTTCGCTCTCGCGAATCTCAAATCCGCTGTAGCCAATCGGATCGAGGAACGAGGATTCGCAACTCTGAAGCACCGCGCGCGGTGGCTTTTCCTTTTCCACGCGTACGAGAAAGCGGTCCAGTGAATCGCGCGGCCCTTCGATTTCAATGAAGACGCCTTGTGCGGAGTTTAGGATCCAGCCCTCAAGTTGCAGCTCTGTCGCAAGCCGATAAACGAACGGGCGGAATCCGACACCCTGGACTGCACCGCGCATGACGACTCGCAGGCGGTCTCGTTCCATGCCGAAGTTGTAGCCCGGCTCGATGACTCCGGCGAGTCCGGCCGCATTGGGCCGGGATCATCAAGCCCGGCGACAGCACACCTCAATATATGAAGAGGCGCTCGACTAATCGGATTTGGTAAGCGAGGAGCATAGTCTGCGAATGAACACCGAAACAAATCTCAAGAACGTCGCTGCTGCCGAGCAGCGGACGCGTCACCCGAGCTTTGCGGAAGCATTTCGTTTCTGGCTCAAGCTTGGCTTCATCAGCTTTGGTGGACCTACGGGACAGATCGCGATCATGCAGACGGAGCTGGTCGAAAAGAAAAAGTGGATCAGCCAATCGCGCTTTCTGCACGCGCTGAATTTCTGCATGCTGTTGCCGGGGCCGGAGGCGCAGCAACTCGCGATCTACGTCGGCTGGCTACTGCACCGGACGTGGGGCGGCATCGTGGCGGGTTCGCTCTTTGTCATCCCCTCAATGTTTGTGCTCTGGGGGCTCAGCTACGTCTATGTCGCCTACGGGAACATCCCCTGGCTGGCGGCGATCTTCTACGGATTAAAACCAGCCGTCATGGCAATCGTCGCATTCGCCGTGATCCGAATCGGCTCGAAGGCGCTCAAGAATTCGGTCATGTGGAGCATCGCGGCGGTGGGGTTCGTCGCGATCTTCTTCTTCAAAGTTCCCTTTCCGGCGATTGTGATCGGGGCCGCCGTGCTGGGCTTTTTCGGCGGCAAGTTTTGGAAGGGAAAGTTTTTCCTCGCAAGTGGTCATGGAGTGGCGAACTCCGCGGACGAGTCTGCGGTAGGGGACGATTCTGAGGCGGCGGCCCACACAAAGCCGGCGCTCGCGGGTGCAATAAAGATCATGGCGGTTTGCCTCGTGCTTTGGTGGCTGCCGGTGGTGTTGCTGGGTGTCTGGCAGGGCACGGAAGCAGTCCTCTTTCGTGAAGGACTTTTCTTTAGCAAGGCGGCTGTGGTGACGTTCGGCGGGGCGTATGCGGTTCTACCTTACGTGGCACAACACGCGGTCGAGCATCATGGCTGGCTCACTGCGCCGCAGATGATGGATGGCCTCGGCATGGCCGAAACAACACCGGGACCACTCATCATGGTGACGCAGTTTGTCGGCTTTCTCGGCGCTTGGAATAATCCCGGAAATCTCTCCCCGCTCTTAGCCGCCACGCTGGGCGCGCTGATCACCACCTGGACGACTTCCTGCCCTGTTTTCTCTGGACGTTTCTCGGCGCGCCTCACATCGAGCAGGTGCGCGGCAACGAGAAAATGACCTCCGCACTCTCAGCGGTTACGGCAGCGATCGTTGGCGTCGTATTAAATCTCGCAGTTTGGTTTGCGCTCCACGTTCTCTGGCCAACGGACGGCAGGTTTGACTGGTTTGCGCTTGCCGTCGCCGTCGTGGCTTTTGTCGGGATGCTCCGCTGGAAATGGGGCGTCGTCCCCGTCGTGATCGGCAGCGGATTGCTCGGGCTACTCTACAAAACTTTTGTTCACTGAGACCCCATTCCAAAAACGAAGACTTTATGAAACTTAAAACAATCTCTCTCCTATTCACGATCGCTGCGACGATTGCGACAGAAGCGAATACGTTCGCCGCCGAACTCGATACCGCGAAGATCGACGACCTCACGGGATTAAAGGGAAAGCTCAATCAGCAGGAAGGCGTCTATAAAGTGACGTTCCCAAGAGCTGACGTGAAGGTGTCCGTCGACGGCTGGCAGATGCCGCCGTTCATGGGTCTCGGCACATGGGCCGCGTTTGTGAAGGGCGCGCACAGCGAAGCCATGATGATGGGCGACACGGTGGTGTTCGAAGATGAGGTCAATGCGGTTCTCTCCGCAGCCTTGGAGAACGGCCTCGAGGTCACGGCATTGCACAACCATTTCTTCTTCGATGAGCCGAAGGTGTACTTCATGCACATCGGCGGGAGCGGCAGCGTGGCCCAGTTGGCTGGTGGCGCGCGCAAGGTCTACGACAAAATCAAAGAAGTCCGCGCCGCGAATCCGAAGCCGAAGAGCGCGTTTGGCTACAAGGAGCTGGGCGGGAAGAATTCAATCACCGCAGCGCCGCTGAACGAGGTTTTCGGACTGGAAGGCGAGGCAAAAGACGGAATGGTGAAATTCGTCATCGGCAAGAAATCGAGCATGCACGGTGTCGACATCGGGAAGGAAATAGGCATCAACACCTGGGCCGCCTTTGCGGGCAGTGATGAGAACGCCGTGGTCGATGGCGACTTCGCGATGACGGAAGACGAATTGCAGCCGGTGCTGAAATCGTTGCGCAAATCGGGCATCAACATCGTGGCGATTCACAATCACATGACGCACGAAACGCCCCGCATCATGTTTCTGCACTACTGGGGGCGCGGCCCGGCGAAAGAACTGGCGAAAGCGGTGAAGAGTGCTGTCGATTTGACTGAGAGCGAGCTAACCGGAAAAAAGAAATAATTCGGGAACGAAGATCACCTTATGAAGACATTATTGCTTACGTGCATCGCGGCGGGGCTACTCAGCAGCGCCGCCTCAGCGCAGATGATTAACTTCGATGACGCAAAAACCGGCGCTCCGCCTTCTGGCTGGACCGCGACGAAAACCGGTGGCGGTTCGCCTAACTGGACAGTTGAAAAGGATGACTCGGCGCCCAGCAAGCCAAACGTTCTCAAGCAGAGCGGAAAGGCCGCTTATCCGCTTTGCATTATGGACGGCGCAAATGTAAAAGACGGATTCGGCGAGGTGAAGTTCAAGCCGATCTCGGGGAACGAAGATCAGGCGGCCGGGTTGATTTGGCGCGTGAAAGACGCCGACAATTATTACGTCTGCCGCGCCAACGCCCTCGAAGGCAACGTCGTCCTCTACAAGACGGAGAAAGGAAAACGCAGCAGTCTCGACATCGTCGGACGGAAAGGCGGCTATGGCGTGAAGGAACCGGTGCCGAAAGGCGAATGGAGCACGCAAATTCCTTCGCGACAATCGGAGTCGAAGGCGATCGGTTCTTCGCCGCGGACGACGAGTCCTTCGTTCACGACATCGAGCATCTCGAG
>JACDBM010000406.1 GCA_013694945.1 Chthoniobacterales bacterium | reverse complement strand
GAAATTCGCAGCAAACGGGCGCCGTTCGTGTTCGGATTACGATCGGCGCTGAGCAAAATGTCGTCGCCTTCGCCCTGATGCGGCACAATATCCATCAACTGCACGCCGAGCGCGTTCGCCAAACGTGAAGTCAGCCAAAGCTCCTCGTTCGTCATTCGGCCGGAGCCGATGAGTGCGATTTCCGCGCCATTGAAATGCTGCAACTGCGCAACGGTGTCCATGATGGCTGTTCTCCAATCCGTCCGAACGAGCTTGTTGCCATCGTAAATCTTCGGCTCGAGGAGGCGCCTGTGAGAGTGGAGATAATCGAAGTTCAGTCGCCCGTAGTCACACATCCAGGTGGAATTGACGGCGTCGTTCTCCCGGGGCGTCTGGCGATAAATGACGCCTTCGCGTGTGCCAATCAGGGTGTTGCACCCCGTCGCGCAGCTCGTGCAAAAGCTCTTCGTCTCTTTGAGAAACCAGACGCGCATCTTAAAACGGAAGTCCGAGGAGGTGAGCGCGCCGACGGGACAGATGTCGACGGTGTTGAGCGAGTAATTATTCTCCAGCCGCTTGCCGGGATGTGCGGTTAGCACGCTATGACTGCCGCGGTCGATGAAGCCAAGCACGTCGTCTTTCGCCACCTCCTGGCAGAAGCGGATGCAACGTGAGCAGAGAATGCAGCGTTCGTCATCGAGTGTCACACGGGGCCCGAGCTCGACGTTCTTTGGCTTTTTGACTTTGTTTTCGAGAAAACGCGAAGCGGCGTTTCCGTACTCGACGCTGAACTCCTGCAAGCGGCATTCTCCGGCTTGATCGCAGATCGGACAATCGAGCGGGTGGTTAATGAGAAGAAATTCCATCACGCCGCGACGGCATTCTTCGACAAGTGGTGAAGTCGTGCGGACGCCCATTCCTTCCGCGACGTCCTGCGCGCAGGAGATCTGCGGCCGCGGCATCCAATTGATCACCGGCATACTGTCTTCCCCCAAGATGGGCTTGCGGTCCGAGCCCATTTTCGGCATGCCCATTTCGATCAGGCACATCCGGCAATTACCCGGGGAGCTGAGGTTCTTGTGATAACAATAGCGGGGGATATAACTGCCGGCCTGTTCGCAGGCTTCGATCAGGCGCGTCCCTTTTGGGAACTGTTTCCAGACGCCATCAACCTGGACATTGACCATCGGCGTGGGAGCGGCGTCAGGCATTGATGAATCAGGAAAACAGGAAGGCAGGATAGGGAATTCAGGCGCGGGAATCTGCCGGCGTTTCCATCTGTTCCCGGCAGAAACGCTCTATTGTGAGCGGCGCGGTTGCGAAGTTCAGTAGCAAACCATGCTCGAGATGCGTCGCCTTCAGATAGCTGCGCCCAACCGCGAAGTGAATGGCGTCGAGTGCGCTGACGGCTTTCAATTCCGCTACGACACGCTCGCCAACGAAAAAATCCAAACGGTGTTCGCCAACTTGATGATCTTTGTAGAAAAGCGGCACCGTTTTCCGACCTACGAAATCAATTCCACTTAATGCGAACTCAACGGCCAGCGTTTCTTCGTAAACGACTTCGAGAAAGCCAAGGCCGAGCGCACGATGTACACGAATCGCGGCGCCAATAATCCGATGCGTGATCTCAGCCTCCTGCAACTCCTTCCCTGCTGTCCTGTTTTCCTGATTCATCAAATCATTCCCTTTGCGCCCGCCCTTTCCCAACCCGGATCGTGCGCAAGGGAAACGGTCTCGATGAGGTCCCCTTCCTGATCTTTGATCAATTCACCCGGCGTATATTCCGGCGGCAGCGGCGGCGGACTGGCTTTCGCGGCGCGCGCGGCAAATTCATCCGGAAATTTGGCGACAAAACTCTGCGTCGGCCAGGCGCACGCTTCGCCGAAAGCGCAAATGGTCCGGCCAGCGATATTATCGGCCACCGTGACGAGCGTTTTCGGATCTTCGACCACGCCGCCGCCGAGCAACATGCGGTCAGTGATCTTCTTCATCCACAGGGAGCCTTCCCGACAGGGTGTGCACTGGCCGCAACTCTCGTGCGCGTAAAACTCATTTAAATTGTTCAACGCCCAGACCATGTTCCGGGAATCATCCATCACGATGACGCCGCCCGACCCGGCCATCGACCCAGCCGCGGCTAACGAATCGAAATCCATCGGAATATCGAAAAGCGAAACCTGGGCGGCGTCTTTGATTTTGAAACGCTCGTCGGCCCGGAGAACCTTCGCCGAACTGCCGCCGGGAATGATCGCTTTGATTGTTCGCCCATTCCGCGGTCCCCCGGCCATCTCGTAGATCAGCTGACCCATGGTGACTGCGCCGACTTCAATCTCGAAGTAGCCGGGCCGTTGCACGTCACCGCTCACACAAACGATGCGCGTCCCGGTGTTGTTAGGCTGGCCGAGCCGCGCGTACTCCGCGCCGCCGAGCGCAATAATGTGCTTCACGTGGCAGAGCGTCTCGACGTTGTTTACGATCGTCGGGCAAAGGTAGAGGCCGAGCACAGCCGGGAAATACGGTGGCTTGATGCGGGGATAAGCGCGTTTGCCTTCGAGCGATTCGATCAGCCCGGTTTCTTCGCCGCAGATGTAAGCGCCGGCGCCTCGATGGATGTAGATCTCGCAGTCGAAGTCGGTGCCGAGCACGTTTTTTCCGAGGAAATTCTGCAGACGCGCTTCCTCGATCGCGCGATCGAGAATCCGGGCGCCTTCCGGGAACTCGCCCCGAATGTAGATGTAAGCGGTGTGCACGTTCAGCGTGAAGCATGAAATCAGAATGCCCTCGATAAGCTGGTGCGGGTCTTCGTGGATGATGTAGCGATCCTTGAAGGTGCCGGGCTCCGATTCGTCCGCATTGCAAATCAGGTAGACGGGCTTCTTTTCGTCTGGCTTGATGAAGCCCCACTTGACGCCGCAAGGGAAACCAGCGCCGCCCCGCCCGCGTAGCCCGGAGCTTTTCACCTCGTTCACGATTTCCGTGCGCGACATCGTGACGGCCTTCCTGAGCTGCTCGTAACCGCGGTCGCGGATATAGCAATCGATGTCCTTCGTCCAACCTTCGCGGCCAATGTTCTTGAAAATCAGGCGATGCTCGAGTGGGTGAGGGGATTGCTGATTGGCGATTGCTGATTCCTGACTGCTGAGAACGGCGAACGCCCGCTCGGGCCGCAGATTCTCATGCAGGTCATCGTCGAACATGCAGACCGGTGCGGTGCCGCAGCTCGCGAGACATTCGACAAACTCAACGCTGTATTGTCCGTCCTGACTCATGGCTAGGGCGTTGTGCATTCCCGTGTCGTGATGGTCCCGCTCGATGCCAGCCGCGGCCGAAAGACTCTCCATTAACTGATAACCCCCTGCCATCGCACAGCTGAGCGTCCGGCAGACGCGGATGTGCTTTGTCCCGGCAGGCCTTTGTCGATACATCGGATAAAACGTCACCAGCTCGAGAATGTTGATCGGCTGCAGCCCGAGCTTTTCCGCGATCCAACAAACGCCATGATCGCTGATGAAGCCGAAGTGCTCCTGCCATAAATGGAGCAGCGGCATCGATGCACTTCGTCTCCGATCGGCAGGATAACGGGCAATTGCCTTTTCCATCTCCCGCTCGAGTTCGGCCGTCACCTCTTCACCGCGGGCGATATCGGCCGCGTGGACGGCGCGCGTGTCTGGATCCACGGGCCGTTTGCCCGCGACTTCCCTCACGTTGATGCTCCGCGCGTGCTCTGCGGCCTGCGCGCCTGTCTTCGTCGGTTCCAAGGGACGATCGCCTAGTGCTTCAGAGTGGTTTCCTTGGATTCCACTTTGTCTTCTTTAAACGTAATCGTGACGGAATCCTGGCCCTGTATGTAAAGGTAGGTGGTTTTCTTCATCAAGACGAAATCCTTAGTTTCAACCGTGGTCGGCATCCCGAGAATTGATTCGACCTGCTTCTTCGCCATGCCCTCACTGACTTGATCCACGTTCGCCTTCGTCAGCCGCTTATCCTGGCAGGCCGCGAGCGCGAACACGCCGGCTGTCAGCAGCGAAAGAGAAGCGAAGAAGCGGGGAGAGAGGTTCATCGGGGCGCGAGCAGAAGATCAGGGTTCGCGCCCGAGATTCGTGTCCTTTCCATCGACTTCGTCGTTCTTGAATGTGATCATCGCGAACTTCGTCCCGTCTTCGTAGCGATAGGTCGTCTTTTTGAAAATCACCATATCCTTGGTCTCCGCCGTGGTCGGTTTTCCGAGAATCGTTTCCACCTGCGTCTTCGACATTCCCATCGAGATTTGATCGTAATTCGCACTCGTCAGTTTCGAACCGGAAAGCGTACTCCGATCGCATGCGCCCAGCGCGAGCAGAGAGGTGACGATCAAAAGGGAACAAAAAAATTTCTTAAGTGAGTTCATGGTTGCGTTCATCTGTCGCATTCGCCCATGACGAAGTCCAGACTGCCCAGGATCGAAACCACATCACTGACAGAATGTCCGGGCAGGAGTTCAGGGAGAATGCTTAGGTTGCAAAACGACGGCGAGCGGATCTTTAGCCGATGCGGCACTCCGCCGCCTTTGCTGTTGATGTAAAAACCAAGTTCGCCTTTCGGATTCTCCGCTCCGAAATAGACTTCTCCGACCGGCGCATCGAGACCTTCGGTCACAACGATGAAGTGATGGATTAATTCTTCCATCTTCGTCATGACGCGCGCCTTCGGGGGCGGCATGTTTTTCCAGTCGGCCACGTTGATTTCGCCGCCCGGCATCTTCTCCATCACCTGCCGCAGAATCCGAACGCTTTGCCGCATCTCCTCGATCCGAACCAGATAACGATCGTAGCCGTCACCGGCCGTCCCGACCACGACCTCGAAGTCGTACTGCTCGTAATCCAGATACGGATGCTTCCGGCGGAGATCGTGCTCGATCCCGCTGCCGCGCAAATTTGGGCCGGAAAGGCCGTAGGCGAGCGCGCGATCCTTCGGAATGACGCCGACGCCGCGCGTGCGATCGACAAAGATCCGGTTGCGTGTCAGCAGGCTGTCGATCTCATCGAGCTGCGGAACGAAGTCGTCGAGAAAGCGGCCGAGTTGCGGAAAAAAGCTATCGGGCAGATCGCGGATTTGCCCGCCGATGCGCGTGTAAGAGGTGGTGAAACGCGCCCCCGAGATGACTTCGCACAGATTGTAAATCTTCTCGCGCTCGGTGAACGTGTACATGAACACGGTCAGCGCACCGAGATCGAGCGCCATCGCGCCGATGCCCAAAAGGTGGGCCTGGATTCGGGCTAACTCGCAGCAGATCACGCGAATCGCTTTCCCGCGCGGCGGCAGTTCCCAGCCCATCAGTTTCTCGACGGCGAGCGCGTAGGCCACATTATTCGCGAGCGGCGCCAGGTAATCCAGCCGGTCCGTGTAGGGAACGAACTGATTATACTGCATGTTTTCGGCGATTTTCTCATCGCCCCGGTGAAGATAACCTACGTCCGGGGTCGCCCTCGTAATCGTCTCGCCGTCCAGTTCCAGGACGAGACGCAAAACACCATGCGTGGCGGGGTGCGATGGCCCCATGTTGAGGATCATCTTTTCGCCGATGTCCTCTGTCGCGCCAAGCTCTGCCTCTGCCCGGGCGACGCGCGCGGCCGGGTCAGGTGACTCGATTTCGCGCGTGGTAAAAGTCATACACCAGAGAGGTGCGACTATGCTCTCGACGCGCGATGACGGCGCAAGCGCAAACTGCGCCTTCCCCCGCACCGCGGTCGCGCTGGCCGCGGTGCGTCTAGTTCAAGCGCGGATCGCGCTAGCGCTCTCTCCAGAACGCGGTGATGGGTTCCACGCGACGCGCGACCCGAGCATCCTGGTAGAACTTGATCATGTGCTGACGACCGGTCGTCAGATCTGAGGGCTGCACTGCGGCCGGATCTAGGCGCCACCGGAGGGCTCCCTTACGCGCGATTTCATCCAGCGATTCCGTGCCGCTGCTTCGGACGATTCGCACATCTCTCACCTGGCCATTACTCTCGAACACGAGACCGAGCACCACTGAACCAGAGATCGCCTGATCGAGGATCGGGCGGGGCAGGGACGGTGGTGGCTTGGCAGCCCACTGTGCCTGCGCCGACCCCGCTGCGAAGAGCGAAGTAACGGCAGCAACCACGAGGCAGACTGCGTGACGAGACCATTTTGTATACTGAACGTGTTGGCTCATGCGCCGATGCTGATCGGTTTCGCACGGAACAGCAATACTTTTCTACGGACGAATTTCCCGACGATTTCGGACATGAATTGTCGCTCGCCGTCCTGCTTCTTTTGCGGCTAGGTAGCGCGCATGAAGAAAATTGCTCTCCTTTTTTCCGGACAAGGCGCGCAGACCGTCGGGATGGGAAAGGAGTTGACCGCGGAGTATCCGGCCGCAGCCGAGTTTTTTCGCGAAGGTGACGATATCCTCTCTCGAAACTTAAGCGAGCTTGCCTGGAACGGGCCGATCGAAGAGCTGACGAAAACGGCGAACTGTCAGCCGGCGCTCTATGCGCACGGGCTCGCCTGCCTCGCAGCGTTGCGGGAGGCAGCCGGCGACTTTCCCATCGAAGCAGTCGCCGGCCTCTCCCTGGGCGAATGGACTGCGCACGCGGCCGCGGAGACTTTTGATTTTGCGACTGGCTTGAAGCTGGTCGAGCAGCGCGGCCGTTTGATGGAAGCAGCCTGCCAAGCCAGCGCCGGCGCGATGGCGGCGATGATCGGAGCGGACGAGTCGGCTGTGCGGGCACTGGCTGCAGACGCCGATGTTGACATCGCGAACCTGAACGCACCTGGGCAAATCGTAATTTCCGGCGAAACAGCAAAAGTGGAACTCGCTGTGAGTCTGGCCCGAAAACACGGCATCCGCCGGGCTACGCTGCTGAACGTCGCGGGCGCTTATCACTCGCGGTTGATGAGCAGCGCCTTCCTTGCCCTAGGTGCCAGTTTGCTCGAAGCGAAGTTGGCGAGACCGCGCTTTCCCGTCGTGGCGAACGTTAGCGGCCAGGCTGCGGAATCATTGCCCGAAATTCGCGGTTCCTTGCAGGATCAAGTTACCGGCACGGTGCGCTGGACCGATTGCATGGAATGGTTGCTCGATCGTGGTTGCGAGCTGTTTATCGAACTTGGTCCGGGCGGCGTCCTCGCGGGACTCCTCCAACGAATTCGCGCCGGCACGGAAGTGATCAGCGTGAGTGACCGAGGAAGCGTGCAGGCGTGCGCTGAGAGAATCCGCGCCGCGCGCCAGGTTTAAGGACAAAGATGGCCTAACGAGTGCCGGGTTTCTCCTTCAATAGATCCGGCCGAATGACGCGTTCGCCTTTCATCAGCACAACGGAAATGGCAGAGAGCGCGCGCACATCCTGGAGAGGGTTGCCATCCACGACGAGCAGCGTCGCTTCCTTGCCAGCTTCCACAGTGCCAATGCGTGCATCGGCGCGGAGGAGCCTGGCGGCATTGGCGGTCGCCGCCTGCAATGCCACCTCGATCGGAATTCCAGCTTGTACCCAAAGCTCGATCTCGCGTTGGACGGTCGGTCCGTGGAAGACGAGGAAATTACCGGCATCGCTTCCCGTGACGAGCGGCACACCGGCTTGCCACGCTCTCAACAGGTTCCTCGCGCCGGTTTCGACCGAGATCGGGTAATGCGAAATGCCTTCGCGCACACTGGCCATCTTTCCGCCTGTGACGGCGTTCTGCGTGCCGGCAAGCAGCTCTTTCGGCGTGACCTGTTGAACGAGCGAGCGCTTGAGCACGGAGGTGTCGGCCCGTCCAAAACTCGTGAAACCTTCAGCGACACTCAAGGTTGGGTCGAGCGCGATCCCTTTCTCCTTCATTTCTGCGAAGACCTCGCCTGGCACATCGTCGAGTAGCGATCCGTGTTCGATCGAGTCGGCGCCGACCTTCACCGCGTCCGCCACGTCCGCGGCGACCCCGGTGTGAATCGCGACCGGCAGATTTTTGTCATGCGCGGCGCCTACGACCGCGCCGAGTAGAGCAACATCCATGCGCTTGAAAGGGTAGTTTGGAACGCCACCCTCCAGCACTCCTTTGATCGCGTTCACTCCTTTGGCCGCGAGTTCGTCCACCTGCTTGCGCGCCTCTTCGGCGCTGGATGGAGTTCGGACAAAGCCCGCGGTGAACGCCGCGCGCATCGAT
>JACDBM010000372.1 GCA_013694945.1 Chthoniobacterales bacterium | reverse complement strand
CTGATGCCGAATCCAAAAACGGGGACGGTGACCGACGATACGGCAAAGGCGGTGCGCGAAGTGAAGGCGGGGCGCGTCGAGTTTAAGCTCGATAAGAACGGCAACGTTGCGGTTCCAGTGGGTAAATTTTCCTTCCAGGAAACTCAGTTGGTGGAGAACGGCACGGCGGTGATTGAGGCTGTTGTCCGCGCCCGCCCTGCAACAGCGAAGGGCCGATTTGTCGAGGGTCTGAGCCTGAGCGCAACAATGTCGCCGGGCATCGCGGTGGATCCGTCACCGTATTTGAGCATTTAACTGGAAGACGCCATGCGACCCGAGAAAGCCCATATTGTTTCCGACCTTTCGGAGAAGCTCACCCGTTCGCCGTTCATGCTGGTGACGGATTATCAGCGGATGAAGGTGGACCAATTTGGTGAACTGCGGAATCGGCTATTTCCGGTTGGTGCCGAAGTGCGCGTGGTAAAGAACAGCTTTCTGAAACGCGCGATGGCGGACAGCGGGTTGCCGGATGTTTCTGATCAACTGATGGGGCAAACGGCTGTGGTGACCGGAGAGACGGATGTGGCGCCGGTCGCGAAAATCCTGAAGACTTTCGCAGCTGAATTCAAAATCGCGACGCTGAGAGTGGGCCTCGTTGATCGCGCCGTTCTGTCGACGGCTGATGTGGAAGCATTGGCCGAGCTCCCCAGCCGCGAAATCTTGCTTTCGCAGCTTCTTGGTTTGCTCTTGCTGCCGGCTACGAGCCTGGTGCGCGTTCTGAACGAACCCGCTTCTGCATTCGCCCGGCTTTTGAAAGCAAAGGCGGAACAGAGCGGCGGCGGGGAAAGCAGTGCAAACGCCGCTGAGGCTGAAGCACCGGCTCCCATTCCCGCTGAAGGTGCTGAACCGCAAACGGCGGAGCCGAAAGCTCCATGAAAACTTTCGCCGCGCAGGAAAGTGCGTGGCGAGTCAACAAACAACTGTCCGAGCTGACGGCTGTCGGCTTTAATTCTCCGAGAGCTTTCGGAGGCGGCAAACGGAGGAAATAAACATGGCGGATACAAACGCATTAGTGGAGCAACTCAGCGGCCTGACGGTCCTCGAGATTGCCGGATTGGTGAAAGAACTCGAGACAAAGTGGGGTGTCAGCGCGGCAGCTCCCGTAGCGATGGCGGCTCCCGCAGCCGGTGCCGGAGGTGGCGCAGCAGCGGCGCCCGCGGAAGAGAAGACGACCTTCGATGTGATCTTGAAAGAGATGGGGGCGAACAAAATCGGCGTCATCAAAGAGGTTCGTAGTGCGGTGCCGGGACTCGGATTAGCCGAAGCGAAAGCTCTTGTCGAAGGCGCTCCCAAAACGCTCAAGGAAGGCGTGACGAAGGCAGAGGCCGAAGAGATCAAGAAGAAGATCGAAGCGGCTGGAGCCAAAGTCGAAATCAAATAGCAGATTTCGAGTTGGGCGCCGGCGCTCTGTCGCCGTTCCGTTCGAGCGGCAGAGCGGGCGGCTACAGATTGCGTTGTAGCGCGCGAGAAAATTCTTCTTGCGCGCTGCTCGCGCCTGTGGCAGAAATCCGCTTTGTTAGAAGTAATCGAGAGTTATTTTTAACCCGCTTCAAGACGGAATAAACCAGAACTGGCAACGGCATCGCAGTGGTCGATTTGACACGCTGCGTTTTCGCTGCCAGTTTTGTCGTCTTCGCGTCCGGTCGACGCGATAGCCCCAGAGCTCCGCGGCTTCCTTTTTGCCGACGGGTTTTACGATCACAGGTCCCAGTTATGTCAGAACGCACCGCAGAACGTATTTACTTCGGAACAATTAAAGAGGGTGTTGA
The DNA here is from genome assembly GCA_013694945.1 of Chthoniobacterales bacterium. Classification (GTDB taxonomy): domain Bacteria; phylum Verrucomicrobiota; class Verrucomicrobiia; order Chthoniobacterales; family UBA10450; genus JACCTI01. The sequence continues at coordinate 1,140 of JACDBM010000372.1, read as the reverse complement.
GCCTCCGAACCTCATCGAGGTCCAGCTCAATTCCTATGTTGACTTCCTTCAGAAGGATGTCCCGCCTTCGAAGCGGAAAATTTCCGGCCTTCAGGCTGTGTTCAAGGAAGTCTTTCCGATAGAAAGCTACGACGAAAAGGCCACGCTCGATTTTAGCCACTACGAAATTGGTGAACCGAAACTGAGCGCGCTCGAGGCGCAACGCGAAGGCCAGACTTTCAGCGCCCCACTCCATGTGACCTTCCAGCTCCGCGAGGAGAAGGGAACGAAAGAGGAAAAGGTTTACATGGGAGAAATCCCGCTCATGACGCCGCAGGGCACGTTCGTGATTAACGGCGCGGAACGTGTTGTGGTTTCCCAGCTGCATCGCTCCCCCGGCATTGCTTTCGAGTCATCCGTCCATCTGAACGGAAAGGTACTTTACAGTTTCCGGATTATTCCGGACCGCGGCTCCTGGATCGAAGTGCAATTCGATACCAGCGATCTTCTCTACATCTACCTCGATCGCCGGAAGCGCCGCCGGAAATTCCTGGCCACGACTTTCCTTCGCGCGCTCGGCTACGGGTCGGACGAGGAAGTGATAAAGCTTTTTTACAACATCGAGACTTTAAAGCTGAGCGAAAAGCTCGGAGAAGAGGAGCTCGCGACCAAGGTGCTAATCGCCGATGTGCTCGACGGCGAGGCGACAGTGGCGCGCGCCTTCGAGCCGCTCACGGCCGCGACGGTTCGGCAGATCATGACACTCGGCCAAGCTGAGGTAAAGGTGATCGACATTGCGAACGACGATACGGTCGTGAAGGCGCTGAAGAAGGATCCTGCGCACGATCAGGAAGAAGCTCTCAAGGATATTTATCGCAAACTGCGTCCCGGCGATCCACCTACCGTTGCGAATGCGAAGGCCCTGCTAAAGCGACTCTTCTTTGACCCGAAAAAATACGACCTCGGCCGGGTAGGCCGTTACAAGATCAATCAAAAGCTCGGAATCGATGTCGATCTCGGGGAGCGCATCGTTACGGACCGGGATTTCATCGGCGCGATCAAGTATCTGATTAGTCTTCGCCGCGGTGAAGGTACGCTGGATGACATCGATCATCTCGGCAGCCGCCGTGTGCGCACCGTGGGGGAACTGCTCGCCAACCA
>JACDBM010000360.1 GCA_013694945.1 Chthoniobacterales bacterium | reverse complement strand
CGTCGGGCACACGACCGGCACCAGTTTGTAACGCTCGAGTTCTCCCGTCCTCACCTCCGCAACCAGTTGGCCGATTGCGAAGCAGCCCTTGATCCGCAGGTGCGTCGCGCGGTTTTCGCGGATCACGCCGGCAGCATCGTCTCGACTCCGCGCCCAATGCGTGCTGAGCAACGCAATCTGGTCAGCAGCTTACTTCAGCCGCCGGTGCCGACCCCGGCCCAGAGCTTGTGGTATCAAAGCAAATCGCTCGAGCTGATGGCGCATTTTCTCTTCACCCCGAAAGACCCCGAGCTTTTCTGCATGCGCCAGAAACGTGTTGCTCGCGATCGCGTCGAGCGGACGAGAGAATTGCTCGCGCGGGACCTTGCGAATCCGCCTACCCTCGAAGCGCTCGGGCAGGAAGTGGGATGCAGCCCGTTTTATCTCAGCCGGATCTTCTCGCGCGAAGTTGGGCTGACCATTCCGCAATTCCTGCGCAACCTGCGCATGGAACGCGCGGCGGAATTGCTCCGCAGTGGCCGTTACAACGTCACGGAAGCGGCCACGGAAGTCGGCTACGCGAGCCTCAGCCACTTTAGCAAAGCGTTTTGCGAAACGATCGGCTGCTGCCCCGTGCTGTATCCGATGGCGAAGCACGTCGTGCTCGACCGCTAACGCCGTTTCCTTAAGCGGCGCGCTCGGGCCGCTGTCCGTTAGGCACGCGGTCACCTCTTCTGCGGCGGCTGTCTCAAGCGTGAAGCGATGCCCAGGAAGAAGCGCTAAAGGGGAGTAAACCACTCAATCCCGGTCTGAGGAATTTCTCGCAATTCCTCAGGCCCTGACTAAAGATCGCGCCCCTGATCCGTCCATGAAAATCACCCGCGCTCTCATCTCCGTTTCCGACAAGACCGGCGTTGCGGAGTTCGCGCGTGCACTCGAGAAACAGGGTGTCGACATCATCTCGACTGGGGGCACTGCGGAACTCCTGCGCCAGGAAGGCGTGCCGGTCCGCGACATCGCGAGCTTTACCGAATTCCCGGAAGTCCTCGAAGGTCGCGTGAAAACCCTGCACCCGCGCGTGCACGGCGGGTTGCTCTACAAGCGCGGCAATGCGTTGCACGAAGAACAGGCGAAAGCGCAGGGCTTTCAACCCATCGATCTCGTGGTCGTGAACCTCTATCCCTTCGCGGCTACGATCGCGAAGCCGGACGTCACACTCGCTGAAGCCATTGAACAGATCGACATCGGCGGCCCCTCCATGATCCGGAGTGCGGCCAAGAATTACGAGTCTGTCACAGTTGTCGTCGATCCCGCGGATTACGAGAGCGTGCTCGAGACCATGCACGACCATGAAGGCGGCACGACTCTGCGTTTGCGTGAGCGGCTCGCCATCAAAGCCTTTATCAAGACCTCCGAATACGATCGAATCATCGGGAACTTCCTGAACCAGAACCAAACCACCGACGCCTCCTTTTCTCTGGCTTTGCCGCTCGCCACGCGGCTCCGCTACGGTGAGAACCCGCACCAAACCGCCGCGCTCTACGGCGACTTCGATGAATGCTTCGAGAAGCTCCACGGCAAAGAGCTCTCGTTTAACAACATTCTCGACATCAGCGCCGCGACGAATCTGATTGGCGAATTCAAAGAACCGGCCGTCGCCATTCTCAAGCATACCAATCCGTGCGGCGTGGGAAGCGACTCGAACCTGCGCGCCGCGTGGGAGAAAGCATTCGCGACGGATAAGCAGGCGCCCTTCGGCGGCATCATCATCTGCAATCGGCCGCTTAACGAAGCGCTAGCCAAAGCGATCAGCGAGATATTCAGCGAAGTCATCATCGCGCCCGAGTTTGAGGCCAAAGCTCGCGCCCTGTTCCAAAAGAAGAAAAACCTCCGCCTCATTCGCTCTCTGCCGTCAAAGCCATCACAGGCACCAGCGGTTGATATCCGCTCCGTTTGTGGCGGAGTCCTGGTCCAGGAGCAGGACTCCGGTGAGCCGGTCGACTTCACCACCAAAGTCGTCACAAGACGGGCGCCGACAGAAGCGGAACTCGCAGCCATGATCTTCGCCTGGCGCGTCGTGAAGCACGTGAAATCAAACGGCATCGTCTACGCCGCACCCGATCGCACCCTCGGCATCGGCGCTGGCCAGATGTCGCGCGTGGATGCCGCGCGGATCGCGGTCTGGAAGGCGGAAGAAGCTGGCCTCTCGCTGGCGGGAAGCGCCGTCGCCAGCGACGCCTTCTTCCCATTTGCGGACGGTCTCAT
>JACDBM010000362.1 GCA_013694945.1 Chthoniobacterales bacterium | reverse complement strand
ATGAGCGGCACCGCCATCGTTGCCTCGGCATAAACCATCTGCTCCATCGCCAGATCCACTTTTCCCCACGAGTTCGCTTCCTTCAGCGTCGAACCAGAAAGCGCACCATCGCGATCGTCGGCCACGGTGATCTGGATCGCATATTTATGCATGCCGACCTCGAAACCGAGATAGTCGCCCGCCACGACCGTATCCTGTGCGAAGTTTTTCGGCACCCCGCCACCGATCATGAAGAGGCCGCTCTGCTTCGAGGCGAGTTTGCACTTCGTGAGCTCGAGGAAATCCTTTGCCGAGTCGATGCTGAGGTGCGCGTCAGGATTATTCCATTGATGCGCGATCAATCCAAAACCTGCGCTGCAATCACTGAAGGCCGGACAGAAAATCGGCACGTTCTTTTCGAAACACGAGAGCACGAGTGAGTTCTTCACCTGGCCGCGCTTCTGGAGATAACGCCCCATTTCGCGAATGAATTCGCGCGAGGAATACGGCCGCGGCTCGAGCGAGTCGGCAATTTCACCAGTTGTCGCGTCGCAAACGCGCAGTTCCTCTTCGTCGATGTAGGTGTCGTAGATGCGGTCAATCGCGAGCTTACGGAGCGTCTCATCGCTCATTGTGATCTCGCCTTTGTAATGCTTGAATCCGAGCGCTTCGAAGAAATCCTGATCAACAATGATCGCGCCGGTGGAGACGATCGCGTCCACCATGTTGTTTTGCACCAAATCGACGAGCACTTGCTTCAAGCCGGCCGAGATCAACGAGCCGGCCAGGCACATGATCACGGCGCAATCCTTGTTCTGCAGCATGTCGTCAAAGATGTGCGCAGCGCGTCCGAGATCGCGGGAGGAAAACGCCATTTTGCTCATTGCTTCCACCAGCGGCACGACGTTGTGCTGCTTGATGTCGATGTGCTCGATGGTGTCGACGAGGAGATCAGATTTTTTTGGTTCCATGGCTTGGCGATTGATGTTCTAGCTGGTCCCTGAGCCGGAGAAGCGAGCGGAAGGACCTCGCAGAGTGTGCTTGGTTGCCGAAACTGCGGTCGAAAAAGATAGCACCCTCTACGTGGTCCCTCGCCGTCTGCCGGCTCGGGATGACAACGTTGCGCGAGCCGGACGCGAATCAAGCGCAGCGAGTGATTTTCAGTGTCGCGGATACAACCACGGCATGTAATCCGCAACGCCTTTTTCCAGTGAATACTCCGGCTTATAACCGAGCGCGCTGCGCGCAGCACTCAAGTCTGCTTGCGTGAAGTTCTGGTAATGCGCGTGCGGGTTCTCGATGTACTCCGGCTCGAAGTTTGTGCCGAGCGCTCCGTTCAGGACCTGCACCATCTCGTTGAAGGATCGCGGTTCTCCGTACCCGAGATTGTAGATGCCGCTCCCTTCCGCTTCGGAGGCGCGAAGGCAACCCTGCACGATGTCTTTCACGTAAACGAAGTCGCGCAGCTGCTCGCCATGTTTGAAAATGCGCGGGCGCCGACCCGCGGTCATTTGTTTCGAGAGGTGGTAAACCATGCTCGCCGGCACGCCCTTATGCGCCTCCCGTGGTCCGTAAACATTGAAGAATCGCAGCCCGACAAGCACCCAATCACGGGACTCCGCGGCGGCGCGCCGGGCGATAATGTCCATTATGACCTTCGAGAAAGCGTAAACATTCGACGGTGCTGCGTCGCTCGCTTCGCTGCTTGCCGCGCTGGCGTTGCCGTATGTGGCGGCCGATGACGCGTAAACGATCCGCGTTTTGTCAGACCGCGCGAAACGTAGCAGACGCCGGAAGCTTTCCACGTTGTCGTGTGTCTGGATGAATTGGTCGTGCAGTGTCGTGTCGGTAATCGAGGCCATGTGAAAAATGCCGTCGAACTTTTCGCTCCCGAACTGCATTTCCCAGTCAAGTTTTGCCAGATCCTGCGCGACAAAATCTCCCCGGTAACCGGCCAGGTTCTTGAAATCGCCCGAGCGGAAGTCGTCGATCACCGTCAGGCGTGCGTCTGGATATTTTTCTTGGAGAGCGAGGACAAGATTCGAGCCGATGAATCCGGCGCCGCCGGTCACGAGCAGATTGAGAGAAGTGTCAGCGGGAGCCACAGCTGAAAATGCGGGCAAGAGAAAACGCCTTGCACACATAATTCCTGAGCCGGTAAGCGCAAGCTGCTAGTTAGGTGAGTCGAAGAGTTCTACACGATTCTGGCTCAATCGAGCTCGCGGGTCGAAGACGTCCCCCCGGTCGGCCTGCTAGAGCGTTCAATTTCTTCTGACTGATTGCACTAGTTCGAGATCACGAAGACTTAACGCTTGAGCAGGCAAGCGCGACCGGTTAGGAATGTTCGCAGTTCTTTGCGAGTTTGATCAAGTGGATCGGCGCGAGAAATCCCGTGCGAATCGGGAGCAGTAGCGCTGCTGTAACTGGATACGACTTCCCACGAAGCCAATCGTCCGCAGAAGCGGCGGTGAAGGCGGGAAGAAGGACGGGGATAGTTGAGAGCTGAGGATTGAGAGTTGAGAGGGCGGAAGCGCTTCTCTTTCTCTCGATTCTCGACCAAAGACTCTCAGCTTCTCCAGAAGCCAGGAGCCAGAATATTCGTCCGGTTCACCTCATTCGTGTCACTGCGTGTGCAGACGGCGCGACAAAACTTCTTCGCAAGAAAGAAGAATGAGAGCTGGGTTGCCGCATCGCGGTCTCCTCCGCTTCTCAA
>JACDBM010000347.1 GCA_013694945.1 Chthoniobacterales bacterium | reverse complement strand
TTCAGCCGGATACGTTCGTGCGCGTCCTGCGCGCTGGTATCTGAGAGGATCACCTGGTCGCCCGGCTCCAGGCCGCTGATGATCTCGATCGTGTTGACCGAGCTGCGACCAAGTTTCACTGGCGTGCGAACGGCCTCGGACGTACCCGCGACAAGCTTGAAAATTCCGACGGTGTTGTTCTCCTGACCAAAGGCCGGGCGGCCGACATAAACCACGTTATCGAGGCGCTCGAGTTCGATTGTGCCATCGACACTCAGGTCGGGACGCGCGCCTTTCGGCAGTTCGCCATCGAGTGCGACATCGACACGAACGGTTCCTTGCTCGACCGCCGGATCAACCCGCACAACGTGACCGGCGACAATGCCGTTCCGCGTATCAATCGAAGCCGGCTGATTAATCTGAATATCCTTCGCCTGCGTCTCAGCGATTTTGACTTCGGCCTTTAGCTTCGTCGGGTCAGCGACACGGGCAAGGTTGGTCCCCGGAGTGACACGCTGGCCGACCTCGACCGGGAGCTGTTGCAGAACACCGGTGAAACCAGCGCGCACCTTGAGCTGCTCCATCTGGTCTTTTTTCATTTGGGCGTTCGCCTTGACCTGATCAACGGCGGCCTGCTTGGATGCGATCTGCGGCTCGATGTTGTTCTTCGCGAAGTCCCACCGCTTTTGCTCAATGGCATCCCGCGCGGCCAGATCTTCGGCCTTGATCTTGGAAGTCTTGTGGGTCAGGTCGGCGACGAGGCCGTTCTTGGAAAGATTATCGTTCGTCTCCGCCTCCATTCGGGCCTGTTGATATTCGGAGTGAACACGGGCCGCGCTTGATTCCTGTTCGAGCAACTCGCGCTGGAGCGTCGCGCGCAAGGTCGTCAGCTCAGCTTCCGCGGCCTTGAACTGCAGCACGGCGTCCCGAGCCGCTTGCTCGACCTCGGGGCTGGTCAGTTCCAAGAGGACTGTATCGGGTTCGACGTGTGCGCCCGGCCTCACCACTATTTTCTCCACGCGACCTTCGGTAATCGCCGCAATCCAGCGAATCTCTTCCGGCACGAGCGTGCCGAGACCGCGCACCTGGCGCACCATCGGCCCGCGCTTGACGGTGTCGATCCAAACAGTCGAGCGATCGATGCTCGGCACCGCGGGTTTCAAACGTGAAAGACCGAAGGTGGCCAGGATCAGTCCCAGCACCACCGCCGAAATCATGATGATCCGCTTCTTCCGCTTCGCCTTCGCGACACCGGCGCGAGGTACGTCCATGGAGTTACTGGGCTGCGTGAATCCGCTCGGTCGCACAATCGTATCTTCTTCCTTCCTTTTAAGTCCGTGTTGCATGGGACGCTGAAACTTTCTCCTTACAGAATCCCCCAGACGAACTGCGTCAGCCCGCGAATTCCCTCAAACACCGGAACCGCGGCAGTCAACACGATCAGACCGAAGATCGTGGCTTCAACCGCGAAGTAGTGGCGCGCCTCCGTCTTGAAGTATTCATCGCTAATCCCGCGGAAGGATTGACACCGCTTGCCTCCACCACGCCCGGAGCCATCGCCGAACGAGCCGGGATGGAAGTTGCAGTCTGTCTTTGGCAGCGATGTGCCTCGGAGGACCTCAACCGAATCCCGTCTGTTTTTTCTCTCGACGATATGGAGCGTGGGTTTCATGGCTTCTTCCGTGAGATGCGCGAGGCATCGTCTTTGGATTCAAAATTCCCCGAAGTTCCGAGCACCTATTGCAATGCCCGTGCCACGGGTTTGCCCATAGTTTCAAACTCTACTCTCCAAACGGTTTATGTCGAGTGACCGTCCACGCTGCAGGCGGGAGAAGCGCCGCTTGTGGGATTGTCCTGTCCCGCTCGTGGGACGAGTGGAAGGGCGGCACTCTTGTCGCCCTCGGCCTCCGGCGGCAGGAATGTCGCCGCTCCTGGTCCTGATTGGCGATGGATGTCCGCCTGCATCCCTACTTCGGCAACCGCAGCAATGCCTCGCAACCTGACCCGCCTTTTCGATTCGCCAGGTTCAGAGAGCCGCCATGGGCTTCGGCGATTTGCCGGCTCAAGGTCAGTCCGATGCCGGACCCGCCCGGCTTGGTCGTGAAGAACGGCACGAAAAGATTGTTCGGATTCATAATTCCCTGCCCCTCATCCTGGACGTAGATCTCCACGCACTCGGAAATATCGCGCCACCCCACAGTGACCCCGCCCCCCGTCTCGAGCGACGCGTCGACCGCGTTCTGGATGAGATTGATCAACAACTGCTCGAGCTGCGCGGCATCCGCGCGAAGTGTGACATCTTCGCCTTTCTTTAACCGCACTGCGAGGCGCATCTCCAAACCAGCGATCCGCCTAACGAGTTCTTCCAGGTTAATTGGCTCCTTCTGCGGCGGCGGCAGCCGCGCCAGGCGGGCATAAGCTTGCATGAAACGGCTCAATGATTCCGCGCGCGTCGCGATCACATTCAAGCCGCTGCGCGCGTCGTCGCGCCAATCTAACGGCGGCGGGTCGCGCCGGAGCAAACTCTCGAGGCTCCCCGCGATCGACTTGATCGGCGCGAGCGAGTTGTTCATCTCGTGCCCGAGCACGCGCACGATGCGTTGCCAGGCATTTCGTTCTTCTTCGCGCAAGGTTCGGCTCAAGTCCGTGAGGACTATCAGCTCGTGGGGCAGGCCCCGTTCGCGAAACGAGCTCTTCCGTACCCCCCAGCGCCCGCTGCCGCCGGGAAACGTCAGCGTCAACGGCACATCCTGATTCGCTTCGTAGACGACTTGCAGGCCGAGATCGCTGGCGCGGCGACCGAGCAGTTTATCAATCGGGAGCCGCAGCAGATTCTCACCCGCGCGGTTCACCAGCCGCAGCCTGCGCTCAGGATCGAAGGTAAAAACCGAGACGTCGATCTCGGCCATGATCGTGCGCAGGAGCGCGGTGGCTTCGAACGCCCCAAGACGCTGGGTGCGCAGCGTTTCACCGAGAGCATTGATCTCGAGCAAAACCTCGCCCAAGGCGTCATCGACCCGCGCGCCTCGGGCCCGAATCGAGTAGTCTCCTTCGCGCAAAGCGGCGAGAAGGTTCGTCATGGTTTGGAGCGGCCGGATGAGATGTTCCCGCGCGCTCAAGACAAACCCGAGCGCGCAACCAGCGATGAGCAGGCTCAGCGTCCATTGGACCTTCGCGGTGTAATCCCCAAACCAGAGGAGCGCCAGCCCGACGATCGCGGGCGGCGCGACCGCTCCGACGATCAACCAGGTGATCCGGCCTTCATGGGTCAAACGATGACGGAGCTTGCGACCAGCCGGAGCGAGGAGCTCGTTCATGCGCAGGCGCCGCTCCGCGTCACGTTCCGCACCCGCGGGCCTTAGAGCCCATAATGCTGCAATCGGCGATAAAACGCGCTCCGGCTCAGGCCCAGCGCTTCCGCGGCGCGCCGCGCATTCCCATCAAAGCGACCGAGCGCCTTCCGGATCAGGAACGCCTCGACCTCTTCCAGACTCATGTCTTCGAGACGCGTTGAGTCCTCGCGGCCACTCGTTAGGCCGAGATCGTTCGCTTTCACCAGCTGACCCTGCGCCATCAGGACAGCCCGCTCGATCACGTGATCGAGCTCGCGCACATTTCCGGGAAAATGGTGCTGCATCAAAAGATCGCGCGCCTTCTCCTCAAACCCCGTGAGCGTCTTTCGATAGCGATGCGCGTGCTGGCGCAGGAAAGTGTTTGCCAGGGGCATGATGTCTTCCCGGCGCTCGCGCAATGCCGGCAACGCGATCTCGATCGTGTTCAAACGAAAGAGCAAATCCTGGCGAAATTTCCCGGCGGCCACTTCCTCGTGCAGGTTCGCATTCGTTGCCGAGACAATCCGAACGTCGGCGTGCAGAGTTCTCGAGGAGCCGACCCGCTCGAATTCTCCCGTCTCGATCATGCGCAGCAATTTCGCCTGCTGATTCATCGGGATATTTGCAATCTCGTCCATAAAAAGCGTGCTCTCGTCCGCGAGCTCGAAGCGTCCCGCGCGGTCCGTTTTCGCATCCGTAAACGCGCCTTTCACATGGCCGAACAATTCGCTCTCGAAGACACCCTGGGAGAGCCCTCCCATGTTGACCGTGATCATGCTGTGGGAAGAACGATTCGAGAGCGCATGCAGTGCCCGCGCCACCAAGCCTTTGCCCGTGCCGTTCTCGCCCGTGATGAGCACGTTCGCATCCGAGGGCGCGACCCGTGAGATCAATTCCAGCACCGGCCGCATCCGCGGAGATTCGGCGATGATCTTCGGCGCATTGCCGCGCAGCAGTTGGTTGGCGGCTTCGAGGCGCCGGCCTTTGCGCAACGCTCCGGCCAGCTCGATCTGCGTTCGCACGATCGCGAGCAACCGCTCGTTATCCCAAGGCTTGGGAATGAAGTCGCGCGCGCCCCGCTTCATTGCTTCCACCGCCAGATCGATCGTTGCCCAAGCCGTCATCACAACAATGGGAAGCGTGTTGTCGATAGCTTGAATTCGCGGCAGCACCTCCAGCCCTTCCTGCCCGGAAGTCGTGTCCCGGGTATAATTCAAATCCATGATGAGCATCGCGTAATCGCGCTTCTCCAGCGCTTGAAACACTCCGGCGAGAGAGGTCACAGCGTCGGTCAGGTAACCTTCGCCTTTCAAAAGGATTCGTAATGCCTCGAGCACATCGGTCTGGTCATCCGCGATCAGGATTCTGCTCATCGGCTAACTCTGAACTGCGTTTCGAGCGTTGTGTCAATCATGGGCCGTTCCATTGCCCATGTATGTAGCGGCGCTT
>JACDBM010000346.1 GCA_013694945.1 Chthoniobacterales bacterium | reverse complement strand
GGCCGTTCCTCTTTGATGGGATAGCACCGTAACCTACGAGAGTCCGGTGCGGCTGACTCGCCAAACCCGCCGCACGCCATTTCCGTCGAGCGCCGCATGGCTGCGCACCCAGGACCTTGCGTCCTGAGGTTACTCTGACTTGGACGTTTAGCCCCACGTTCCAGTGCGTCGCATGGCAAAGATTTTTGGCGGGGTTGTGCCGGGATTCGCGCTTTGGAGTGATGAGGGAATAACGCAGCGAAGAACAAGAATATGATAATTATATTGTTCACCAAAGCTAAAAAATTCTGCATCTGCGGCTGAGAACGAGCGCTCATGAGACGGACACGAGGAAGCAATATCTCATGAGAAACCGTGACGCATTGAAGGCGAGGAAGGTTGAATCAGCGCAATCAAGCGACAGCGCCACTGCAGAGGACAGCGGTCTCGTAACCGAGTCGAAACAGCCGCACGGCAAGTTCCGCGAGTGGCTTGATGCGATCGAAAAGCACGGTCCTTTGATGACGCGCGACATGGCGGGCGCCGCGCTCGCAGTTTCACGACAGCGCGTGCATCAGCTAATCTCTAAAGGTCAGCTGAGGACAGTACGCGTCGGCAATTATCGATACGTGCCGCTCGCAGCTCTCGAGGCCTTCCGCGCGAACAGAAAGTCCAATGGTCGGCCACCGGCTCCAGAGAGCTCTGCCGCTCGGCGGCGGAACGGGAGCCCCAAAGAGTGACACGGTCGGTGCGACTATAGCGTCGCAAAAACATGCTCAGACTCCAGCCCAGCAGATGGCATGGGCGACTCGGCCTCGTCCCCGGATGTCATTCGCGTTATGTGAGAACGCCAGCCCGCTGAGGAGCATTGCTTCAGTAACCGGCAGGCTGCGCTCCAGCCACGCCGCTAATGTGCCGCGGGCTGAGCATGATCGCGTTCTCGCCAACCGGCAGAAGCACTACCACGGTGTGACCCACGATCGCGCAGTTTTCCGGGTGAGCCACGCCGAACGCCTCTCCCGCGCTGGTGTGAATCTGGAAAGGAACGAAAGGCGTGGCGCGCAGGAACCGGCGAATCTGCTCAAGCATCGGTAAAAACTAATCAAATCCACGGTTGCCGCAAACGGCCGTCGTGTCCCCCCGCTCGCGAAAATCTTCGGAGTTGTGGCCGTCGTGCGAGGCATTCAGGTTGTTGGTTTTTATCATCACGCAAAGAATCTTTGGGAAATTCGCTTTCTGTCCCCGTAGAAGCCTCTGAAAGGGCGTGCACGGTGAAGCACGCAGGGCCTCTCGCGCAAAGTCCACAACGGGGCACAAAGGATTTCTCTGAATCCTGAACTCCGAACCCTGAATCTTAATCCGTCGTGTCCTCTGTGGCCTTCGTGCGAGACATCTCCTCCGCTCGAACTCGGTCTCTTGTTTTCCGACATTTATATTTCTTCGGCACCCGGGCTGAGAATCTCGAAACTCGCGTCAGATGAGAAGAAAGCCAATGAAAGGCGGCGAAAAGAGGGAAGCACCACGGCAGGCGCTCTACTCGGTCCTCATTGTTGATGACGAGGAAATAATTCGTCACGGGATCGCCTCTATTATTTCGGACGAACCGGACTTTAGGCTCGTCGGCGCCGCCGGCGACGAAGCAGCGGCAGTGAAGCTGCTGGAAAGTTATCAGCCTGACCTTCTCCTGCGCGATCTCTCGCTTGGCCATCGCGATGGCATGCACTTCTTGAAAGACATCGCAGGCCGGTTTGCTGACACGCGCATCATCACACTGTGCGATCACCAACTGGCGCTTACGGGTCCCGCGCGCGCTTGAGGTCGGCGCTGCTGGTTACCTCACGAAGAGTACTTGCGCGGCCCAACTCATCGCCACGGTCCGAGCGGTAGCTTCCGGCGAACGGCGTATCCGTGGACGGCCCAAATCCGTTCGCCTTGGCAGGCGTACCCCGCAGGCAACTGCCCGCCTGACCGATCGGCAGCTTCATGTGTTTCGATTAATTGGTGCTGGTCTCGGCATGAGCCGGATTGCGCAAGAACTAGGACTTAGCCGCAAAACGATCGAAACCTATCGCGAGCACATCAAGCTTAAGTTCCGTTACTCGAATGCAGAAGCTCTACGCAAAGGCGCTCTCGACTGGGCCCATCACTCGTCAGTCGAATCACTGGACGCGCGTAAAGATCGGGGAAAACCCCGATAGGCAGGCCTGAGGTGGCCTACACGCCGACGCCCTAATGAGGGTGTTCTTTCACTGAATTGCTGGTTGTCACATTTATTGTGGGCCGCTGCCAACGTCCTGCCGTTTTAGTAGTGAACGTGCCCGCTGGGATCTGAATGACAGTGTCGTACGCTCAGCCTCAACCTGAAAGACGGTGTCGCAACCAGGCCTTCATTTTCAATCAAGCCGGCGAAATTCTAAATCTGCAGACCGGGAATCCAGGAGACGGTGTTTGAGCTCGCAGAAACCGAGAGATGGCGCGCCCGCCTTGCACAGAAACAGAGAGTCGATTCCGGGGGCGGCAAACGAAGGTACGGGGAGGCCATTGGCGCAAGCACCCGAGCGTAGTATTGGGAAATGCGCGCGACCCGGCATCTTGACGTGCCACATCGAGCATGCGACAATGCGGCATGAAAGTCGCCAGAAAGTCGTTAAGAAAACGCCCCTTATCAGGCAGACGTGCCACGCTCACATTGAGCTTGGACGTGTATCATAAAATCGATCGCCTTCGTGGTGCGGAAGCCCGGTCTTCGTGGGTGCAGGGACTCGTCGAGCGCGAGGAGCGGGAGCGGGAGCGGGAGCAGTTCGCGCAGGCGTTGCGCGCGCAGTACACGGCTGAAGTCTGCCGTGAAACGTTGTCCGTGAACGACGAATTTCCGGTGCACGAACAATGAGGCTCGCTCTCTATGCCTCCGTGCCAGATCTCGCCGTGCCCAACTTGGTAGCGCTCCAGGACGAAGCTCTTGCGGCATTGCCCACCGTGTTAGTCTGTCCGTTGAAGCCCGGCATTGCCCTGACTGCGCTCCGAATCGAGGTCCCGTGGGGCAACCAATCTCTGATCGCGTGTAGCGACTTGGCCAGACCGATCCGCCGGGCCGTTCTGCGGCCGATGGGATGGTTAGACCCAGCCCTCTCCCAAGCCATCATGGAGCGATTCCTCTCTCTCT
>JACDBM010000339.1 GCA_013694945.1 Chthoniobacterales bacterium | reverse complement strand
CAAGAAGCCCGGCTCGCCGCAGTTGGAGTTGATCAAAGGGGAAGCCGCGCGACCGAAGGGCGGAAAGAAATTCGCCGACCTGCTCTGGCCGGACCGCGTCCTCGCCGAGATGAAATCGCGCGGGGAGAATCTCGAGAAGCATTACGACCAGATTTTCGACTACTGGACGCACATCGTTCCGAAGCGCCCGCCCTTCGTCATCCTTTGCAACTTCGACGAGTTCTGGATCTATGACTTCAACATCCAGCTCTTCGATCCGGTCGAGCGAGTGAAGCTTGCAGAGCTTGCCGAGAACATCGCGCCTTTCAATTTCCTGCTGCCGGTCTGGAAGAAACCAATCTTCGGCAACAATTGGGTCGATGTCACCCGCCGCGCCGCCGATCAAATGGCAACGGTGTTTCGTGAGATGGTCGACCGCGGCGAAAGCCGAGAGCGCGCGCAGCGGTTTGTTCTGCAGCTACTGGTCGGCATGGTTGCCGAAGACATCGGCTTGCTTCCCGAGCAACTCCTGAGTGAGTTGCTACACGAATGCGCCGAGCAAGGTGCAAGCTCCTATGACCTGATCGGAGGACTCTTCCGGCAGATGGCGACGGAACAACGGGCGCCGGGTGGCCGTTATAAGGATGTGCGCTATTTCAATGGCGGCCTCTTCGCAGTGGTCGACCCGATCGAGCTGAAGAGCGCAGAAGCATACCGCCTCTGTGAATCCGCGACCGAGAACTGGGCTCACGTCCGCCCGGAAATCTTCGGCACCCTCTTTCAGGACAGCATGGAGAAGAAAGCGCGCCATGCCTTTGGCGCGCATTTCACCAGCGGGTTCGACATCCGCAAAGTGGTCGGACCCACAATCGTGAAGCCATGGCGCGAGCGAATCAATGCCGCCGGCAATAGCGTCACCGAGTTGCGAAAAGCTCTGGCCGATCTGCGTCAGTTTCGCGTCCTCGATCCCGCCTGTGGCTCCGGCAACTTCCTCTTCATCGCCTATCGCGAAATGAAGCGTCTCGAGCGCGACATCCTCCTGCGCTTGCGCGAAGTGAGTAAGCGCGAATCACTCGAGAGCGCCATCTCACTCCATCAATTCTTCGGCATCGACATTCTCCCGTTCGCCGTCGAGCTGGCAAGGTCACGCTCATGCTAGCGAAGGAGCTGGAAGTTATCGAAGCGCAGAAACTGGCCGAGGGCGATCAACTACTGATCGAAGAAAAGCCCCTTCCGCTCGATAACCTCGATAAGAACATCATCTGCGCGGACGCGCTCTTTACCGACTGGCCAAAGGCCGATGCGATCATTGGCAATCCGCCGTATCTCGGCGCGAAAAGGATGAAACCCGAGCACGGAGCGGAATATGTGAACAAGCTTCGGAAGGTTTATCCGGCGATCAGAGGAATGGCCGATTACTGTGTTTACTGGTTTCGCAAAGCGCATGACGAGCTTCCATCCGGCGCACGCGCGGGCTTGGTCGGAACTCAAAACATTCGGAACAATAACTCCCGTCCCGGCGGACTAGGTCATATCGTCGATGAAGGCGGAACGATCACCGAAGCTATCTCCAACCAAGTTTGGAGCGGCGAAGCTGCCGTGCACGTTTCATCGTCAATTGGGTCAAAGGTGAAGAGCCCGGTGAAAAGATGCTTCACTTTCAGCGAGGCGATTCAGTTGATAGTCCATGGGAAAGCTACTCGATGCCGCTCATCAATTCGGCGCTCTCCGCGGGTCTCGATGTCACCAGCGCAGTCGAGCTAAAAGCGAACCAGGAGCCGCCTTTCGTTTACAATGGCCAGTTCCCACGGCATCACGGCTTCATCATTAGTCCAGAGGAAGCGGCTGGGATGTTACGCGCAGACCCTCGAAACGGTGAAGTCGTCCTGCCATTTCTCATCGGCTCGGAAATGCTGACGAAAGGTGCGCCTCAACGCTGGGTTATCGATTTCCAAAAGCGTGATCAATTCGAAGCGCGCACCTACGAGATGCCCTTCGATCATGTCCGCACCTTCGTTCTGCCCCACGTGACGACCCTCGCGGAAAAGGAGAAAACAAAGACAGGGAAAGACGCCGGTCAGGATCAGCAATGGTTGAAAACTTGGTGGCAGCACTTCCGTTGTCGCAAAGAGTTGATTGATAGGATCACCGAACGGCCACGTTATATAGCCTGCTCGGAAGTGACCAAGCGCCCGATCTTCTGCTTCGTCGATTCCGGCATCCGCCCGGATCACACCCTAGAGGCCTTTGTTCTAGCCGATGACTACAGCTTTGGCATCATCCAATCGGACCTTCACTGGATTTGGTTTCGCGTTAGGTGTTCGCGGTTAAAAGGCGACTTTCGCTATACTCCGCGTTCTGTTTTCGACACCTTCCCGTGGCCCCAACACCCGACAGAGAATCAAATCGCT
The DNA here is from genome assembly GCA_013694945.1 of Chthoniobacterales bacterium. Lineage (GTDB taxonomy): Bacteria > Verrucomicrobiota > Verrucomicrobiia > Chthoniobacterales > UBA10450 > JACCTI01. The sequence goes on along the minus strand of JACDBM010000339.1, from coordinate 4,053 downwards.
AACGTTGCCAAAGCCGCGGTCGGGCTGCGCACGATCCGCTGTGAGCTGACAGAAAAGTTGAAATACTCCCTTCGGAATCTCTACCGCACGCTCGAACAACCCGGCGACAATCCATTGCGTGAAGCTCACGCACACCTCGAACTCCGCCGTCCACGCCGCATACGACATGCCGGATGATGCTGACCCGCTCGCCTTTTTGCTTGAACTGAATCTCGGGTGCGCTGCGAAAGAGAAGGCGGGCGAGAAAATCCGCCTGCCCGGTTTGCCATTGGCGCCTATGGAACAAGCGAACTTCGTCAGTGACGATTGCATTCAATCACCGAGACTTTGAGCATCATCCGGCGTTTGTGCCGTCGGAGCGCCGAAAGCAAGATCGTATTTCACCCCTATGTCATCTCTGGGAGTCCAGCCGGAGCGCAAGAAACCGTTTTGTTTCGAAGGACCATTAGCGATGTAAGTTACTTCCATTAAGCCGCGTCTTGGATCGTTCCGAACTTCATAAACGAACTGTGGTTCGGCGTAGGTAAATAAAGCGTTTGGTATTTTATGGAGCACATGATTATCGACCCAGAGTCTGTGATCAGCACCAGCAACGGCAACTTCGTACGGCGTTTCCATCCGCCGGTTACCTTGATTCAGGGAAAAACAAGAGAACATTGCCGCGATAGTGAAATCCATTTCTGCTAGAAACTCACGCGATGCGATTACAAGATTGTATCCGGCTGGGAGATCATCTGAGTAGCGAAGGGCATACACCTTTTGGTTAAGCACCAGAAAGTCGTTGTTAAGTTTCGAATGGAGTTTCGGATTGAAGTTGCGAAGGAAATTGCGGTGAGCCGTCTGCAAATGGCCGTGGCTTTCATTCCCCTGAACGGCGAGCATCGCTTTGACACACTTCTCAATCGCAGTGCTTGAAAGAATTGACGCTTGCTGAGGAAGTTGGTCCCGGAAAAGTACGCGTGCAGCGATATAGTCGTTGAAGCTGTCGCGGAGGAACGACGAAATTTTCTTTGTTCGCTCCGCATCAGAAATCGTTTTTGGCAGTGGCATATATACAGTCAGTAAATCGTTGAGCGCGTAAATGAAAATCAGCTATGACGAAGAGTGCGATGCGATGAGCATCACTTTCAAAGACACCACGGTGAACAAGCCAGCGGGTCGCCGAAGGCGTGGCGCGTGAGTTTGATGCCGAATGCATCTCGCCGGCATCGAGATTCTGGATGCAGTGCAGCGGTTCGGGACCGGCGAGACTCTACAGCAGGTGCTGCTCGAAAACGTCGGATCGAAAAGTTAGCGCCGTTTGGCGGCCAGACCCGAATGAAGCCCCCAAAGTTCGTCTACGCGCTGCTCCGCTTCTAGAAATAACCGATCAATGAACGGTGGAGGCGAATCGGAATATCGCTGATAGCTGTCGGCTGCTCCGGTTTTGCTCTTGTCATTATAAAACCGCTTTGGATAGCGAGCGATAGACCATTGTTTATCGTTGTCGGGTCGAAAAGCAGGAAAGTAATCGCGTCGGATCAAAGCGCCGACGGCTCTGAGAAAGCGCGATACAGCTTCGTCGGCTCGATATTCCGGAATTTGTTCAAGTTCGGCGATACATTTCAGTAAATTGTGCGCCAGGCTTGTTGACTTCAGCTCTTCTACAATTGCCTCCCGACGAAGAGGGCAAACGTACGAGGAATGATCGAACAATCGACAATCCTCGTAGCGACAAAGGTACATCCCTTTGAGAAAAATCTCCGTCCCCGCTTGGAAGGTCGGATAAGGCAAGTAGCTGCTTAGCGGTGGCCCTTGGAGGCCGTGTGATAACTGAACATAAGCGGTGACTTTCGGACTCTGGATCAGAGTAATTCCAAGATCCATCCAACGTAGAGGTTGAAGTTCAATATCGGCCGTCAATCCCTCTTTCATCTCGCGCTTGTAGTCTTCGGGAAGCGCGAGGAGCGCGGCATGCCAGTCCTGATACTCCTTCTCTTCTTCCAGCCGGTTCTGTTCTTGAATAAATCTCATCACGCCATCAGCCAAGCTCTCGTCAGTTATAGGTGACTGATACGTCTGACGACGACAGGGGCAACTTTACAGACGGAGGCGACGTGGAATCCGATGACGGGTTGCACGAAGATCAGCGCCGGCTGCAAGAGTTGCTACGCGGAGCGGCTGGCGGTGCGCTTTCAGGCGCTTGGATAAAAGAAGTGAAGGTGGACCCTCACCTCAGTCACGCGGCTCACGCCGGAAGAAACGGAGCAGGTGTCGCGCTCCGTGGGCTACATAAAGGATGCGAACACTCTCCAATTCCGCGCGGTAAAAGATGAGATAGTCAGGAAAGCCGCTGACCGGCAGCATTCGCATCCCTTGCATTCTCGGATTACGCGTCGGGAAGGGTGCGCCGCTTTCGGGATGCTGTGCCAGTTGGCGGAATGCGTCTTCTACTCCGTCGAGCACTCGTTCGGCCGCGGCAGGGTTGTCCCGCGCGATGAAAGCGTAGATATCTGGGAGGTCCTGCTCGACGAGCGCGGGATGGCGCTCGAGGCGCGCTTCAGCCACGGCGCTTGGCGGCTGCGCGCACTTCCTGCTTCCACTCAGAGCCTAACGACGCAAAGGGACCATTCAGTCGAGTTTCCAAGAGCGACTCCAATTCGGTTTGCTCGCAATCCGCGCGCACCAGGGCCAGCAGGTATTCCTCTTTCGACGGGAAACCGGCGGCCCGCGCCCGGCTTTCCAGGGTCGCGGCAATGGAGTCAGACAGGGAAATAGTGACGACGCTCATAAGATTACGCCTTCTCGACCTGATCGATGAAACGCTCGCTGTAGCCTTCTTTGCGAAGCTGCGCCGGATCGATTGGCTGCCCCTTCTTTTTCGCCTTGTCTTTCGTCGCGCGAAGAAGTTGCTGAACCGCTTGGTCCAGAATCGCCTCTTCGGAACGACCGGAGGATTTGGCGGCGGGCGTCTTTGGCATGTAGTTGTTCATACTACGGACTCGCCAGATTCGCCAGCCCCGCGATGCGACAACCCTATATCATACGGTACAAACAGCGCGAATAAACGACCGGATCGGTAATTGAATGGCGGATCACTCCCACATCGAATGGACGGAGGCGACGTGGGGGTTGCACGAAGATCAGCGCCGGCTGCAAGAATTGCTACGCGGAGCGGCTGGCGTTGCGTTTGCAGGCGATGGGGAATCAGCGTTATCGGCGGGGGTTTCGCGTCACCTTGCATGACGATGTCGTCGATCTGCCGCGTACCTGGAAGAAGCCGCGCCGCATTTTCGTGAACTAGATGAGCGATTTTTTTCATCCGGATGTGCCGCTCTGGTTCATCCGCCGGTTTTCAAGACGATGGAGGAATGTCCGCAGCATTCCTTTCAGGTGTTGACGAAGCGGAGCGACCGGGTGCGCAAGCTGGCCGCGAAACTGGCGTGGCCGAAGAATGTCTGGATGGGCGTGAGCGTGGAAGATAGCCGCGTCTTCGATCGCATCGATGACCTGCGCGAGGTGCCGCGGCCATCCGCTTCCTCTCCTGCGAACCGCTCATTGGCTCGCTGGCCGGGATCGACCTGCGGGAGATACACTGGGTAATTGTCGGCGGCGACTCCGGCCCGCATTCCCGGCCGATGAACATCCAATGGGTCCGGGAATCTTCCGCGCGTGTCGCAAACAAAGGGTGCCGTTCTTCTTCAAACAATGGGGCGGCGTTCGCAAGAATTTAACGGGGCGGTTGCTCGGCGGCAGGACCTACGACGAGATGCCAACCTCAGTGGCGGCGTAAGCCTGGTCCGATCTACGCCGCGGCTTCGAGTTGCTCGCGCGAGATGCCGCGCAGCTCGAACAGACGAAGCAGTGTCTCTTCGATCAGATTGTTCGGACAGGAAGCACCGGCCGTGATCCCAACCACGAGGGGTCCATCGGGCAGCCACTCTTTTGCGATGACTTCTTCGCGTTGGTGCAGGTCGTAATGCAGAATCTCGGCTTTCGAGAGCAGGCGCGAGGCGTTGCGAACGAAAAACGTCGGGAGCTTTTCTTCTCCCATCTCGGCCAAGTGGGACGTGT
>JACDBM010000321.1 GCA_013694945.1 Chthoniobacterales bacterium | reverse complement strand
GATTAGGTTTAACCAGCGACCCTTGCCGATTCATAAAACGCCCCACGTCGTAAGGCGCGGGGCGTTTGCTTGGGACGGTAAAAGAACGTTCTACGAATCGAATCGCCGGGCGGCGTGGCCGTCCCATCCGGTGATCCGATAAGGGCGAGCGGGTTTTTTGCTCAAGATTCACCAATCGCTCCGGGGCCGTTTAACAAAAACCCAGCTTCCAACCACGCGGAGACGATCTGAGTATATGGACTCAAGATGTGGGGCGATGCCGAAGAACGCGTGCGCTCGCTGAGGCGGAGGGTGAACAATACGTTCGCGAGAACCCAACAAAAGCCATTTGTTCGGGCCTTGGCATCGGATTTGTGTTCGGAACAATCTTTCGACGTTAAGAAAAGCAAAAGTGTCCAATCTTAAACTTTGGACCGTGTGTCTAAACCGATGTTTGATAGGCAGCCGAAGACGGGACTCGAACCCGTGACCTGCTGATTACGAATCAGCTGCTCTACCAACTGAGCTACTTCGGCGCGCCTGCTGGAGCCCGCAAAGATGACATCCCACTTCAGCGCGGCAAGGGGGAAGCGAGACAAGGCAGGCGCGCGGAGTCTCTCGTGATCGATTCTTTAACGTGACCAAGTTGCATATCGCGTTCGCAACCGTAGCGGCCCTGGTGCTCGCCGGATGCGTCGCGGCGGAGGGCCCGGCCAAGTCACCAGCGCGCTCCGGTGCGGCACAATCTGCAACCGGAGATGCGAAGGACGAGCCAGTCAACGAGGTGGAAAGCGTCGCGGTGCGTGTGCTGGAAAGTTTTCCCGAGCAACTCCACATCAATGCCCGCGGACAGGCGAACTCCGTGGCGAGTGACGCCAGACTTCGCCCGCGCGGCGTGCGCGATGGCGTGCACGAGTTCGATTTCATCGCGCGCCTTCCGCGCGGACCGGTGACGATGATGATGGGCCCGATCACCGCACATCATTCGATGACGCGGCCTCCCGGCCTGCGCGGTATCCGCGTTTACGCGCGAAACAACTCGGTCACCGAGCGCGTGAAATAGGTCCGCGAAAGGGCACGCCTCGCGTGCTGATGCCGGCGCCGAAACCTGCGGCGCGGCGCGTGCGCTCTCCGTAACCAGAATGCGTCGCTTTACTCCGCGGCGTGAAATATCCGCGTTAATCCCTCGGCGCGATTTGGACTTGGCGTTGTCAGCCGAAGATGACCGTAGGCGCGGGCTGAAGTATGCTGCGGGGACATGGAAACGCCACGAAACGAGGTTCCAGGATGGTTGCAAGGTGCACAAGCAACTGAGACTTGCTGTCCGATCGTGGAGCTAAGGCAATACACGCTTCATCCAGGCAAACGTGATGCTTTGATCGAGTTATTCGATCGGGAATTCGTCGAATCCCAGGAAGCGCTCGGAATGAAAATCGTTGGTCAATTCCGTGATCTAGATAAGCCGGATCGATTTGTCTGGCTGCGGGGCTTTCCAGATATGCCGAGGCGCGCCGTCGCTTTGCAGGCGTTTTATAGTGGGCCTGTCTGGAAGGCGCATCGCGCGGCGGCGAACGAGACGATGATTGATTCCGACAATGTGCTTCTTTTGCGACCAGCTCGTTCGGATTTGGGCTTTCCGAAAGGGGAGGGCACTCGGCCGCCGGCCCGGGCGAGAGAGGTTCCAAAAAGACTGGTGATTGCGACGATCTACTATTTCGACGGCCCACCAGATGTCGACTTTACGGAGTTTTTCGTAACTACGCTTCGGCCAGCCCTAACCGAAAGCGGAACGTCCGTCCTCGCCTCTTTTGAAACGGAGAGGAGCGAGAACAATTTTCCTGCGCTCCCGGTGCGAGAAGGCGAGCATGTGTTTGTCTGGTTCTCGCGCTTTCCGGACGCAGCAGCCCACGACCGACAGGCGGCGGCTCTGGCGCGATCACGGCGGTGGCGCGAGGAGGTGTCGCCACAATTGACGCGCCGCCTCAAAGGCCCACCGGAAGTCTTGAGACTATCGCCGACGGCGCGCTCAGAGCTGTGTGCCTGAGACGGCTAGACAATCTTTTCAACAGCCTGGTTCTATTGCTCGCGTCGCAAGGGCAGCGCAATCACATCGGCTGAGTCCCACAAGAGACGAAACGTTTCCGAATATTCTCGCGAACCGACGATCTGTCCATATGCCCCAGATCATTGAAGAACCCAGAAGCCTGCATGCCCAGGCCTACCACGCCGCTGACTTCGGCTTAGTGGCCCTGTGACTGAACTTTGCTCGGATTTATCGGGATTACTCCGCTCGTGAGCGCTACGATTCGCGCTGGGTCATGCCACGCTGGCTATCAAGTTCATCGTCGCGCCTCCCTCCTCGCGTCGATTTCCTCGGCATTGGCGCGCAGAAAGCAGGGACGACGTGGCTTTGGGAGATGCTACGTGCCGACCCGCGAATCTGGCTCGCGCGGGGAAAAGAGTTGCACTATTTCGACCGATCCTTTCGCTACCCTTCGCCGAACCTTCTCGCCACGGATCGCTTTCTCGAGCGTCTGTTCAGCCGCGCTGCCCACAATCGGCAGTTCCGCCGCCGTTGTTGGACGGACGTTCGAAACGCGATCTCGCACCGCGATTGGGAGCTGCTGCGATGGTTGCTTCGTTACTACTTTCGCACTTGCGGCGATGACTGGTATCTCTCGCTCTTTCAGCAAGGAAGCGGTCGCGTGTGCGGTGAGATAACGCCGGCTTACGCGATTCTCGAACGCGAAGACGTCGCCCGCATTCACCGGCTTCTACCCGACCTCAAGATTATTTTGCTCCTGCGCAATCCAATCGACCGCGCCTGGTCGCGAATTCGGTTCGCGTGGACGCTGGGCGAGTTCGATGCTGTCGACGACTTTGCGCAGATTCGCGCGGCGATCGAGCGTCCTGGCCCCAGCCTCCGCGGAGATTACCTGCGAACCCTCGAGATCTGGGAGTCGCACTTCCTGCGTCCGCAAATTTTCATCGGGTTCTTCGACGATATCGTAGAGCGTCCGTCGGAGTTGCTGCGTGACGTGCTCTCGTTCCTCGGCCTGGAACCCGGGAGCTCCCCCGGCCCGCGACTCCGGCAAAATGTGGGGAAGTCGAGGGAAGCTGAGATGCCCCTTCCGGTTCGGTGCTATCTGGCGAAAAAGTATCTGCCGGATCTGGAGAAACTGAGCGTACGTTTCGGAGGGCATGCGGAGCGCTGGCGGGCCGAGGCGGCGACAATAATTAGTGAGGGAGTTTCCGGCACGACCTGTCGGGATCGGCCCATCAATCCTGACGCAAATTACCTCACTGTTCCCCGTTGGCAGTGTATCCCGCCGGACAACAAAAAAGATAAGGTTTCCATTCATGGCCGCGCGAACGGCGAGTAGCATGCAGTATAGGGAGAGCCGCATCTCTTCCTCCACAAAAAGCCGGAACGCTGCAAGCC
>JACDBM010000320.1 GCA_013694945.1 Chthoniobacterales bacterium | reverse complement strand
GAGACAAGCCATTCCTTGACGCCCTCGCAAGATGCCTCGACTGCGTCATGCCGAATTGATGGTACGCTCCCGGATGCGAACTGCCGCGCATTGCCGCGAAGCGTTCCGTCCATAAGTTGGTGGCTTCGTGCCCAACAAGATTCGCCTTCTCAGCACTGACTTCGACGGCACCCTCGTCGCGCACCATCGCGATCCGGTTTTGGATTTGGGCTGCATGGAACTGATCCAGAAGCTGCAAAAAGAAGGCACGATCTGGGCCATCAACACCGGCCGTTCGCGCGATTTGCTTGAGTCGGGGCTCGTCGATTTCGATTTTCCGGTCCGGCCCGATTTCATTCTCACGAGCGAACGCGATTTGTTTCGGCCGGGGCTGAATGGAACAAAATGGGAGCCGTACGGTGAATGGAATACTCAGGTCGCGCGCGATCACGCCGAGCTGTATGCCTCCGCCTCGTCGCTCTTTTCGGAGGTGCTGGAGTTCGTGAATTCAAAGACAAAGGCCCAGGTAATTTACGAGCAGGATGGGCCGGAAGGTCTTATCGCGCGGGACGAGGAAGAGATGGCGCGGATCATCTCCTTCATCAATGAAGCCCGCGCGAAGCATCCGAAGTTCCATTACCAGCACAACACAGTTTATCTGCGTTTCTGCCATGCCGATTATCATAAGGGAGCGGCGCTGGCGGAGTTGTCACGGCTGATTGAAGTCCCACCCGCGCAGACCTTCGCGGCCGGCGATCATCACAACGATCTCTCGATGCTCGACGGGCGCTACGCGCATTTCCCCTCCTGCCCGGGGAATGCGATTCCAGAGGTAAAGCAGACCGTCTGCGACGCGGGTGGTTACGTGGCGGAGAGCGACTGCGGTGCGGGTGTGCGCGAGGCGCTGCTCTATTTCACGACCTGAGTCTGTCACGCACCTCGGCGGTCGAGACGCTACAATCGCAACTGCTCATCTTCGCCGAGGATTTCGTTCAGCGCCGGCCATTGGACCGCGCTGTCCATGTCGCGAAAGGCATGGAGATAAATCGCGACGGCTTCGGCCGGATATTTGCCAAGCAGTTTATCGACCGCCTCTTTGATTTTCTCCTTCGGAGGAGCAGGCGGAAGCTCTTCCACAGTCCCATCTTCTTCGTGCGCGATCTCCAGCCCCTCCAGAAAATCGCGCAGCATCGGCTTATGCGCGCCGAGCAGCCACGCTTGCAGAAGATGAGTCGCGAGAGCGTTGCTTATCGGCCGGCTCAACGCCGCCTGCATCCACGGATGGCGTTCGGGAGGCGGCTTCCGTTCGATGAAAACGGCTCGAAGATTTCTTTGATTCGCCAAGCCCTGAATGGCGGCTTTGTAGACAGGCTTTTCCTGTTTCTGCAAAAAGAGGAATACTTCCGAGGCCATCCCGGGGGACATGCGCTGGAAAAGTTCGTGCGACTTCATTGTGCCAGGTTTGGAGACATTTTGATCGGCACGACGGCGCGAGGCCGGCCGCTTTTTCCCGCGAAGCGATTCGTCATAAACGTGAGGAGCAGAACCCAGAAGGTAAGCGCGAGACTGAAGAGCGGAAATTGGAGGGCCAAAGGCAACGAATAAATGATGGCCATGAGTGGAATCCAAACCGCCCAGGTGGTGCAGAGTGTCGGCACTACCTTCTCGCGGTAATACGCAAAGGTAAGATTGCGACGCAACACGGCAAAGGAGTAACCGCTGTTCTTCCACTGGTAAGCCACCACCCCGTAGGGCGCAGCAAAGAAGACGTTGTAGCCGAACTGGTCGATGCCAATCTTGGCGAGTACAACGGGGACCGTCGCGGTGTCGCCAAGGAACGCAGCCAGCCCGCGATAAAGCAAATCCACCGCGATCCCATCCACAGCCCAAAGGGGCGCGGTGAAGAGAATATTCCGCAAGTTCTCCCCACGAACGCGCCCGCGTTGAAAGAAGAGAACGAGAAAAATCTCAGGTAGAATGGAAGCAGCTAATATCGTCGTCGTGACGACGAAGAGAACACCATGCGCCTTTTTGAAAGTCGCGAAACGGTTCAGTGCCTCGGCGACCGCAGGGTTACTGTAATACGCGATGAAAACGGCGAGCATCAGCGCCTGGATAAGCAGCGCCGGCGCAATGTTCGCCCGAATGGCTTCCCACCCGAGCGCAAGTGCATTGCGATTCTGTCGCTGACTGGACGCGGGCACCGCGAAAGCTGACGGCTTCAGGGGGTTCCCATCAAGCGGATTCCTTCACTGAATGGACGAGGGAGAGGATTGATCGTACTGTCAGCCGTGCTTGCGGCTGCCAAATCCTCTCTCCATGATCTCCTGCTCGAGGAGTTGGCCGCGCATCTGAAGGAGCACGGCCAGCCGGCGTACCGCGCGCGGCAGATTGCAGACTGGCTTTATCGAAAGCGTGTGAGTTCGCCTGGCGAAATGACAGATCTGCCCCAGGCGCTGCGCATGGAGCTTGCGAAACAGTTCGAATCGTCGAAGAGCGAAGTGGTTTGCATCCTTGGCTCTGAGGACACGACGCAGAAATTCCTCTTTCGACTGCGAGATGGGAACCTCATCGAGTCCGTTCTGATCCCTGCCTCCCCTGCTCTTTACGGCGAAGCGTCCGATCGCCGGACGATTTGCGTCTCCAGTCAGGTCGGCTGCGCTTATGGCTGCAAATTCTGCGCGAGCGGATTGGAAGGCTGGACCCGAAACCTGGATGCCGGCGAGATCGTTCAGCAACTGATCGCGGTTGAGGAGCAGAGCGGCGAAAGAATCGACAACGTCGTCTTCATGGGTATGGGAGAGCCGCTGGCTAATCTGAAGTCTGTGCTGCGCGCCATCCGAATTATCAACGCGCCCTGGGGCCTTGGCGTCGGGGCGCGACACATCACCGTTTCGACGAGCGGCCTCGCGCCACAGATTCGCCAGCTGGCCGCGGAGCCCACGCAATTCCGCCTCGCTCTCAGTCTCCATGGAGCAACCGATGAAGTGCGCAGCCGAATCATGCCGGTGAACCGGAAGTATCCTCTGAAAGTCTTGCTGGAGGCTTGCGATGACTACGTCCGAAGAAAACGACGGATAATGTTCGAATACATCCTCATCGCGGACGTGAACGACACGGAGGAGCAGGCGCACGAGCTAGCGAAGATCGCGCGACGTCTCTCGGCGAAGGTCAACCTGATCCCTTACAACACGGTGGAAGGTTTGGAGTGGTCGCGGCCTTCACGTCTCCGGCAGGAGCGTTTCCATTCCATCTTGCGCGACCATGGCATCGTCGCCACGCTCCGCCGCGAAAAAGGTCACGACATTGCTGCGGCTTGCGGGCAGTTGCGCTTGCAGACGAGACGCTGCGAAGCCGACGCGTCCGTGCTTTCGTCAACGTCGCCTGCGTTGTCATCCTGAAGCTAACGAAGCGCACCGAACGATCTCGCATTGAGTGATCGAGCAGGCTGCGACGCTTCGTGTGATCATCAGCGCGTCCGGCAAGGTCCTTGCGGCTTACGCGGCTCAGGATTGACTGACTTGCCCGTCCTGCGATGCACAAAACTCTTTTGCGCGCCCATAGAAGCTGGAATAAAGGAAACCATGCCCGGCTACGACCAGGAGCCCGACCGAGCGTGGGATGAGTATGAGTGGGAGCGCTTCCTCCAGCAGCAGGA
>JACDBM010000300.1 GCA_013694945.1 Chthoniobacterales bacterium | reverse complement strand
GAACGCCCATTCGTTTGCATTCGGTCACGAAGACCGAGATTTTCTCCGTGTTGTTGATCTCGTTGCTGAGCAGGCCGGCCATGAATTCGACCGAATAATGCGCCTTCAAATACGCGGTCTGATAACTAATCACACCATAGGCGGCGCTGTGGCTCTTGTTGAAGCCGTAGCCCGCGAATTTTTCGAGCAAATCGAAAATCGCGTTTGCCTTTTTCTCCGCGATCTTGTTCGTGCCCTTGCAGCCTTGGATGAAATTGGCGCGCTCTTTCGCCATCTTCTGGCGGTCCTTTTTTCCCATCGCACGGCGGAGCAAATCGGCCTGACCTAACGAGTAGCCGGCCAGCTTGCTGGCTGCCGCCATCACCTGTTCCTGATAAATCATCACCCCATAGGTATCGGCGCAGACTTCCTCAAGCAGCGGATGCTCATAATTTATTTTCGTCAGGCCTTTCTTCCGCTTGATGTAATCCGGGATCAGTTCCATCGGGCCTGGCCTGTAAAGTGCGATCAACGCGATGATGTCGTCGATCTTTTGCACGTCGAAGTTCTTGCACAGACTGGTCATGCCGCCCGATTCGAGCTGGAAAATGCCGATAGTTTCGCCGCGATTGAGCAGCGCGAACGTTGTCTGATCATCGAGCAGTATTTTCCCGATGGAGAAATCCGGTACGCGTTTTCGAATCAGCGTGACGGTGTCCTCGATCACCGTCAGCGTTTTCAAGCCGAGGAAGTCCATCTTCAGCAGCCCGAGATCGTTCAACGGGTTCATCGGAAATTGCGTGATCACGTCGTCGCCTTTAGGCGCGCGGCAGAGCGGCACGTAATCAGAGATATCGCGGTCCGAAATGATGACACCCGCGGCGTGCACACCGTAGCCGCGCGACAATCCTTCGAGCACCGTGGCGTAGTCCCACACCTGGCGCGTCGCCGGTTCGCTCGCGATCGCTTTCTTAAGCTCGGGAGTTTTCTCCGCAGCCGCCGCAAGCGTGATGTTCAGTTCGTTGGGGATCATTTTCGCGAGGCGGTCGCCATCGCTATAGCTGAGGCCGACAACGCGAGCCACGTCACGCACCACGCTTTTGGCTTTCAGCTTGTTGAACGTGGCGATCTGCGAAACCCGGCGCTTCCCATATTTTTGGCGGACGTATTCGAGCACTTCGCCACGACGCGCTTCGCAGAAATCCACGTCAATATCAGGCGGTGAGATGCGCTCGGGGTTCAGGAAGCGCTCGAAAAGCAAATCGAATCGAAGCGGATCGACATCGGTGATCCCGAGAACGTAGGCGACCATGGATCCGGCCGCCGAACCGCGTCCTGGCCCAACCGGGATGCCGCGTTGCTTCGCGAAGTGGATGAAATCCCAAACGATCAGGAAGTAGCTGACAAAGCCGGTCTTCTCCAGCACGTCGACCTCGTAGTCGAGGCGCTTGATCAGCGCGCTGTCGTTCCCAGCGCGCTCGCCATAACGCTCGTGCAGGCCTCCGTAGCAAAGCTCCCGCAAATAACCTTCCCGCGTCTTCCCTGCCGGCGCAGTGTAGTCCGGGTATTTTGATTGGCCGAATTCGAGCGTGAGATTACAGCGCTCCGCGATTTCGACCGTGTTTGAGATCGCCTCCGGATGGTCGGCAAATAACGCGCGCATCTCGCCCGCAGACTTGAAATACAGCTCCGGCACATATCGCATCCGGCGCTCGTCGTGCACCTGCTTGTTCGTGCCGATGCAGATCATCACGTCATGCGCCTCGTGATGGGCGCGTTCGAGAAAATGCACATCGTTCGCCGCCACCAGCCCAAGGCCAAACTCCGCCGCCAGCGCCGGCAGCACGCGGTTGCACTTTTGCTGCGCTTCAATTCCGTGATCGTGCAGCTCGAGGAAGAAATTCTCCGCGCCAAGAATATCGCGGAACTCGGCCGCACTCTGTTTCGCTTTCGGTAGATTGCCCGTCTGGATGGCCATGTTTATTTCGCCCTTCAAACATGCGCTCATTCCGATCAGCCCCGCCGAATGCGCGGCGAGCAGCTCCTTATCAATGCGCGGCTTGTAGTGAAAGCCATCGAGATGCGCGGTCGAGATGAGTTTGACCAGATTGCGGTAGCCGATCTCGTCCTTCGCCAGCAGCGTGAAGTGGTAGGCCGCATCGCGCTGATTGTTCGGGCGATCCTTCATCGAACCCGGCGCCATATATGCCTCGCACCCGATAATCGGCTTCAGCCCCGCATCCGTCGCCTCCTGATAAAACTCGATCGCGCCATAGAGGTTCCCATGATCGGTTATCGCCACCGCCGGCATCTCGAAATCGGCCGCCTTCCGCATCAACTCCTTCATCCGCACCGCCCCATCGAGGAA
>JACDBM010000258.1 GCA_013694945.1 Chthoniobacterales bacterium | reverse complement strand
CCGTGATCGGCCATGAGCTGACGCATGGCTTCGACGATCAGGGCCGCCAGTATGACGCGGTGGGTAATTTGCGCGATTGGTGGACGAAAGAATCGTCCGACGCCTACAACGAGCGCGCGAAAGCCATCGTCGCGCAATACGCCGAATACGAGCCCCTCCCCGGCATGCACATTAATGGCGAGCTAACCCAGGGTGAGAACATCGCCGACATCGGCGGAGTGCGGCTCGCTTACATGGCTTTGCAAAAAGCGCTCACCAAAAATCCGCAGACCGAAAAGATCGACGGCTTCACCCCGGAGCAGCGTTTCTTCCTCGGCTACGCGCAAATCTGGCGCACGAACATGCGCGAACAGGAGCTAAAGCAGCGGCTGAACACCGATCCGCATTCGCCCGGCCGTTACCGCACGATCGGACCGCTCTCGAATTTTGATGAGTTCGCGCAGGCCTTCAACCTTCCGGCCGATTCGAAAATGATGCGGGCCGCGGCCAAGCGCGTGAACATCTGGTAACCCTGCCTAATCTGGTTAAGGCAAACCGCCGCTCGTCGCTTCCGGCGCGAGCGGCGGTTTTCTTGAGCGGATTGCCGCGTTGTTCCGCCGATCGCGTGCGTCGCGCGGCGTGGAACAAACTTCGTGGACGCGCAGTGCCAGTAGTGCAGTGAGTCATTAGAAAGTGAACACCCGCCGTCTGGAGGGACATGCTTCTGCATGTCCAGGACGCGCGGAAGCGCGTCCCTCCGCCGATAAGAACTCAATCACTCATTACACTGGCGCTTCATGTTCGCTTACAGCTTTTCCCCTTGTTCCAGATGTTGCGCCACGGTGATGCGCGTCTCGTTCAGGTGCTTTTTCAGCGGGTCAGTGTCCGACGCCTTGAGCAGTTTGCCCTCATGATCCCCAGAGCTTCGGTGTGACCTTGACCATCGCTTCAACATGGGCGGCGCCGCATTTTATTCCCAGAAAATCGCAGCTCCTTCACCCGGCGTTGAACGTTCGCTCCGTGAACCAGTAAGCGCCCGCGACGATCACGCAAAAGGCGCCTGCCGAAGCAATCCTACGGGAGGTCGCGGGGCGGGTGCGACGATAAAGCTGCGCCAGAATCGGGGCGACCGCCAGGACAATGCAGGCCTGGCCGATCTCGACGCCGACGTTGAATGAGAAGAGCGACCAGCCGAGCTCCCCGCGCGGCAATCGCATTTCTCGCAGCACGTTTGCGAAGCCGAAGCCATGCACAAACCCGAAGCAAAACGCGAAGAGCAGTCGCCAGTCGCGGCCCTCCTTACTTTGCGACAGCGCATGTGCGCCAACGAAGATGATACTGAGTGCGATCATCGGCTCGATGATCCGCGCGGGCGGGCTAAGGATGTTCAAGGTCGCGAGAACAAGCGTGATGCTGTGCGCGATCGTGAAAGCGGTCACGATTTTGAGCAGCCGCTTGAGCGTACCGCCGAGCAGGAGCAGGCCGATCACAAAAAGGATATGATCCGGTCCGATGAAAATGTGATGCACACCTTCACGGACGAATTGTTTGATCACCGTGCCGATTCCCTGAGGCTCGCTCACGACGTAATGGAGTCCGGGGGTCTCCGTATCGAAAATTCCCTGATACTTCAGCGTCTCGCCTTGATAAATATTCAGAAATGTTTTGTGGCGCGGAGGAGGAAAATAACGCGCAGCGCACAGTGATTTTTTCCGCCACGTGGCGCCATCGAAACTGGAGACGCAGCCGGAGATCTTTCCGGGCTGGGAGCGGTTCGATCGCGCGCAGATTTGCGCGAAGCGCGGCGCCGTCGGCCGTGATCTCGAGACGCGGCAGCAGGGACCAAAGCCTTTCGGTTTGCGGATCGGTCTCGCGCAGAAGCGTCTCTTCGTCGAGGCCGGGCAACTCGCGCGCGAAATTTTTCGCGGAACTTTCGATGTTTGCGGTGATTCCTTCGTCGGTGAGATGAAGATCGACGTAGCTGAGCGGCAGATCGTGAGCGAGGGCGGGCCCGGCGACGCAGAGGAGGAAGGCAAATAAAGGAGCGGTTTCATGGCGCGGTCAAGTCCTTCAACGTTTTCCGTGCGATTTCGCTTTGGAGCGGATCGAAGCCCGGATTGAGCGTGAGCGCTCGCTGCAGATAATCAGTTGCGGTCGCCCTGTCGCCTGCCGCGCGTGCGATCATCCCGGCATGGTAGAAGAGTTTGGCGTCGAGCGTTCCGAGCTTCAACGCCTCTTTCATTGCGACCTGCGCTTCCTCCAGTTGGTTTGCTTTCAACGCCGTCCAAGCCAGCGCGTCCGCTCCGTAAATATCGCGTCGCCCTGCTTCGAGCTCCCCTTTGGCTAGGCCGAAAGCCTCATCTGCTTTCAATTCATGATTTGCGTAGAAGTTGGCCAGCGCGCGGTTATGCGGCGTGCCGTGCACTTTGCGCGAATGCTCGCCCAGCTGGGCGACCAGTTCATATCGCGCCGCGGCCTCTTCGGCTCGTCCCGCCAAGTAGTAGAGATCGCCCAGGATG
>JACDBM010000253.1 GCA_013694945.1 Chthoniobacterales bacterium | reverse complement strand
GCAAAGAGCGTGCGTGCTTCAATTTTGTCGTGCAGGAACTCCGCCACACTCCAGGCGATGGAAAGGCCATCAAAGGTCGACGTGCCGCGTCCGATCTCGTCCAGAATTACCAGGCTGCGCTCGGTCGCGTTGTTCGCGATATTGGCCGTCTCGTTCATCTCGACCATGAAGGTGGATTGGCCGCGCGAGAGATCGTCGTTCGCGCCGACGCGAGTAAAAATCCGGTCGACGAGCCCGATCTCCGCGCTGGCCGCCGGCACAAAGCTCCCGATCTGCGCCATTAAAACGATCAACGCCACCTGCCGGATGTAGGTCGACTTGCCGGCCATGTTCGGTCCGGTGATAATCACCAGACGCGTTGCCGCGCCATCCAGAGAGGTGTCGTTAGGGACGAACTTCTCCTCCGCCAGATTCTGATCGAGCACAGGATGCCGCCCGTCTTTGATGTCCAGACGCAGCGATAGGTCCAGCTTCGGCCGCGCGTAATGGAAAAGCCGGGCGGTCTCTGCCAGCCCACAGAGTGCATCGAGAGTCGCGATTGCGCCGGCAGTCGTCTGAATCGCGCCAAGGTCTCGCAGGGTTTCTTCGCGGATCGTCTGGAAAAGCTGATATTCGAGCTGACGCGCCCGTTCGTCCGCCCCGAGGATCTGCGCCTCGATCTCCTTCAGCTCGGGTGTGATGAAACGCTCGCCGCCGACAGTGGTTTGCTTGCGCGTGTACTGTGGAGGAACGGAAGCGAGCTGCGATTTTGTAACCTCGATGAAATAGCCGAAGACCGAATTGAATCGCACCTTGAGCGATTTGATTCCGGTGTTGGCTATTTCGCGCTCCTGTAGCTCACTAATCCAGTTTTTGCCCTCGCGCGAGGCACGGCGCAGCTCATCCAGAGCTTCGGCATATTCATCCTGAAAGATGCCCCCGTCCTTCAACGTGACTGGAGGCTCCTCAACAATCGCGCGCGTAAGTTTTTCCAGCAGTTCGGGCACCTCGTGCAGCTGGTCGTGAATCCTGGCCGGGTAAGGGCGTGACAAGGAGCTGTTCGTTGCAGCGCCGTCTTTCCCGAAGCTCGTGCGCTCGATCAGCGTTCCCAGTTCGCGCTTGAGATTTGGGATCTGTTCGAGCGACGTCCGCAAGGCGACGAGATCGCGCGCGTTCCCGGAGAGCTGACCCAAGCGTCCGATGGCGCGTTCCAGGTCGCGCACCGCCTTAAGCGCACCGCGGAGAGACGCCAGCAGATCAGGTTCGTGTAACAAATCTGCGATCATTTGCTGGCGGCGCTCCAGTTCGTCCAAGTGACGTAACGGCTGAAGGATCCAAGCGCGGAGCTTCCTTCCGCCCATCGGCGTGACGGTCCGGTCCAGCGCCGCGAGCAGACTGGTGTCGCGCGCGTTGCGCGAGGCGACCAATTCCAGGTTTGCCTGCGTCGCGAGATCGAGTACCACATGCTCCGCCGCCACCTCGCACCGCAGCGAGGTGAGATGATCAATTTTCCGCCGTAGTTGGTGCTTAAGGTAATGGACGATTGCACCCGCCGCCGCGACCGCCGCCAGCATCCCACTGCAGCCGAAGCCGTCGAGCGTTTTGACGCCAAAGTGCTCGCACAAAGTAAAAGCCGCCTGCTCCGGCAGGAACGCATAGCTGTCGTGCGGCAGCGTTCCTTCGACCTCCGCGAAGAGTTCCTGTTGCGCGTCGCTGATCAACAACTCCGAGGGCGAGACGCGCGCCAGTTCGTCCAGCAACGCGCTCGTCGTCGGCACCTGCGAGAGCCGGAACTCGCCCGTAGTCAGATCCGCGTAGGCGAATCCGAACGCATTTGTGCCCGCGTAGATCGCGCCGAGGTAATTCGCGCGCTTCGACTCCAGCAGGTCCAGCTCACTGACCGTCCCGGCCGTGATGATCTGCGTAATCTCGCGCGTAACGATCTTCCCCGCCTGCGGCTCACTGGTTTGCTCGCAAATCGCAATCCGCCGCCCGGCTTTGATCAGCTTCGCGATGTAATTCTGCGCCGCGTGATAAGGCATCCCGCACATGGGGACGCCATTGCGTTTTGTGAGGGCCAGGTTGAGCAGCCCGGAAGCGTCTTTTGCATCCTCGAAAAACA
>JACDBM010000246.1 GCA_013694945.1 Chthoniobacterales bacterium | reverse complement strand
ACCCGCAGGCCGACCGTTACTATCCTCGCCCTATGAGATTTCCTCTCGCGCTGACGACGAAAATCGCGGCCTACATCATCGGCCACAAGCTTCGTCGGACGGAGAAGTTCGCGACCGTGCTCCAGCTCGAGCCGCTGCATACCTGCAACCTGACCTGCACCGGCTGCGGACGAATCCGCGAATATTCCACCTCCATCAAGGACATGATGAGCTTGGAGGATTGTCTGGGCGCGGCGGACGAGTGCAACGCCCCGATGATCTCGATTTGTGGCGGGGAGCCGCTGATCTACCCACACATCGAGCTGCTCATCAGAGGCCTGCTGGAGCGGAAGCGGATCGTCTACGTCTGCACGAATGCGATGTTCATGCGCAAGAAAATGCGCGAATGGCTGCAATCCGAGCTCCCGAAGCGCGCCGATTTCGTGGAAGAGAAAATCAGATTGCTGCTGGCGGCGGGGTTGGCGAGTGAAAAAGACGCGGCCGAAATCCGCAAGGGGCCGAAGGACGCGAGCAAAGCCACGATCGCGCCGAGCGACTGGATGTATTGGAACGTACATCTCGATGGGCTGGAGCGGACGCACGACCTGATCGTCGAGCGCGAGGGGGTTTTCAAGGAATGCGTCCTCGCGATCAAAATGGCAAAACTTCTGGATTATCAGGTCGCTACGAACACGACCGTCTACAAAGAGACCGACATGCAGGAGCTCGAGCAGTTGTTCGATTTCCTTTCGGACCTCGGGGTCGATGGCCACACGATTACGCCGGGTTACGAGTACGACGCCGCGAAGCAGGACATGATCAAGCGACTGAATCTGCAGCCGGAGAACTTCTTTCTGACGCGCGACCTGACGGTGCAGAAGTTCGCGAAGATGGAGGAGTGGATGCAGCGCTACACGTTCTTCGGGACGCCGGTGTACTTTGAATTTCTCGCGGGCAAACGGGACCTGACCTGCTCAGCCTGGGCTATCCCGACGCGGAACATGCGCGGTTGGAAAGCGCCCTGTTATTTTATGACGGATGCAGCGGGCACGAACGGTACCGGCCATTTCAGCAGTTACGCTGAACTGCTGGCGAACGTCGATTGGGATAAGTACGGCGTGGTCGACGGAGTGGCGCGTGATCCGCGCTGCGAAAATTGCATGACCCATTGCGGGTATGAGCCGACCGCGAGTTTGGGACTACAGGCGAAGCCCGGTGATACGTGGAAAACGGTCAAGTTCAATTTCGGCAGCCGCCCTAACTCTACTGGCCGCGGTAGCGAAGTGCTTGCGTTTAACGGCGTGACTTCCGGGAATGGACATCTGACAGGCAAGGCCGCGAAGATAGAAGAAGCGGTGGCCTCCTGAGTCGCATGGCCCAGAGTTCCTCGAACGTCATCCCGCTGCCGAGCGCGTCCCCAGACGCGGCTCGCTCCTATGCGCCCAGTCTGGACGACCTGCGCGAAGCCATCTCGCGCGCGCAAGAGAACCTGCTCCGGCAACAGCATCCGGACGGGCACTGGTGTGGCGAGTTGCTGGTCGATAGCACACTTTGTTCTGACTACGTGCTCTTCATGCATTGGCTGGGAGACGTTGAGGAGGCGCTTCAGCAACGTTGCGTCCGTCACATTTTGAAACGGCAGCTCCCGGACGGGGGATGGAATATCTATTACGGCGGCCCGAGCGAGGTGAACGCTTCGGTGAAGGCTTACTTCGCGCTGAAGCTGGCCGGGCACTCCGCGGATCTGCCGTTCATGCAGGAAGCGCGCGCGAACATCCTGCGCCTCGGCGGCATCCCGCGGATGAACACGTTCAGCAAGCTTTACCTGGCGCTCCTCGGGCAATTCCCGTGGCAGTATCTCCCGTCCATCCCGGTCGAGATGATCCTCCTGCCGCCCTGGGCGCCGTTTAACATTCACAAGATGTCGTCCTGGAGCCGGGCCATGCTCGTGCCGCTCGCCATCATTAACCACTTCAAACCGACGCGTGAGTTGCCAGGAATGCAACAACTGCACGAGCTCTATCCGCTCGGCACGGAGCACAAGGATTTCACGCTCGCGCGCGACGCGCGTTTGCTGACGTGGCGGAATTTTTTTCTCCGCAGCGATCACGCGCTGAAAATCATCTCGAAGATCGGCTGGCGCCCGATGCGGCAGCGCGCCCTGGAAGAAGCGGAACGCTGGATGGTGGAACGGATCGGGCAAGGCAGCGACGGACTCGCGGCGGTCTTCCCAGCGATGTTGAATGCACTGATCGCACTGAAAGCTCTCGGCTATCCTGCGACGCATCCGGTTTACCAGAAAACGCTCGCGGATTTCCGCGGGTTGTTTGTGGAGGATGCCGAGGATTTCCGGATTCAACCCTGCCTATCGCCGGTCTGGGACAGCGCAATCAATATCATCGCGCTGGCGGAATCCGGTGTGCCCGCGGAGCATCCCGCGTTGCGCAAAGCGGCTGCATGGCTGGTGGAGAAAGAAGTGCGCATTCGCGGAGACTGGGCAGTCAATAATTCGCATCGCGAAGGGAGCGGCTGGGCGTTCGAGTACAACAACGTTTACTACCCGGACACGGACGACACCGCGATGGTGCTGATGGGACTTCGGCTGGTGCGTCCGGCCGAGCCCGAGGCGCTCGACGAGGTGTTCAAGCGCGCGCTCGATTGGCAACTGAGCTTTCAATGCAAAGACGGCGGCTGGGCGGCATTTGACAAGGAAGTGACGCAACACTGGCTCGAAGACATGCCCTTCGCCGATCACAATGCGATTCTCGACCCGACCTGCAGCG
>JACDBM010000242.1 GCA_013694945.1 Chthoniobacterales bacterium | reverse complement strand
TCGTGCAGTTGCTTCGCCACCTGGAGCAGCTCGGGGAGTTCGTTCGCAGCGCGATGAATGCGGAAGAGGGCGTCGAGTGCCTCACGTCGCATGGGCGCGTGTTTGGCCACGCGTTTCCAAAGCGCCTTTGCCTCGGCCACGAGCCCCCATTTTGTTGCGAGTCGTGCAATCGTCGCTTCACGTTCGGGGTGCTCGCTAGCAGCTTGTTCGGCCGAAAGCCAGAGCGAAGCGAACTCCGCCTCCGCGGCTGGCGGGCGGGATTGGCGGGCGGCGTACGA
Organism: Chthoniobacterales bacterium; assembly: GCA_013694945.1. GTDB lineage: Bacteria > Verrucomicrobiota > Verrucomicrobiia > Chthoniobacterales > UBA10450 > JACCTI01. Next base: position 4,204 of record JACDBM010000242.1, on the reverse strand, counting down.
TTGATAGGCGAGGCGAAGGTATTCTGAATCGTCCCAGGCGCCCGCGCGGGTCCAACGTTTCAGCCGCGACCAATTCTTCGTCTCGGTGAACGCTTCCGCGATTGCCACTGAGGGAGGAGGAATGGTCGCGATTTCAGGCGGGAGTTTGTCCACCCACTTCAGGACTTCAGCGGCGAGACCATTCCGGTTCAGCCAATCCATGAGCTGAGCCGCATCAGCCGGATTGCGCGCTGCGACTGGCTTCACCTTTTCAAGCAGAGCGGCGAACTTTTTCTCATCGAGCTTCCGGTAGAGTTGGAGGCAAAGAAGCAGATCGGCGAATGTGACCTGCTGATTCATCTGCAGGTCTTGCGCGAGACTTTCCGCCAGCTCGAGATCGTCGCGCTGCAACGCGTCGCTGAGGAGCGCACGGAGAGACCCGGCGCGGAAGCCGGCCACTTTGCTCAGGCGCTGGAGCGTCTCTCGCGCGCTGGCACTTTTCTCGGGATCAGGCGAGCGAATCTGCAGGACAGCGAAGTTAAATTGGTAGAGATCATTCGCCGGTTCCTGTTTGACCGCGGCCGCGAAATGCTGCTCGACGTCCGCATCATTTCCCTGGGCGCGCGCCAGCCAGCCGGCGACAACGTGGTACGAAGCCTTTGCGCGGTCTTCAGGCGCCACATCTTCCAAGGCAAGACGCGAGCTATCAAGCTGTCCGAAGCGCAGCGCGGCGGACGCAAGATTGAGCTGCGCGTCGAGGTTGTGCGGCAGCACGCGCACGATCTGTGCGCGCCACGCGACTGTCTCGGGGCGGTTCTGCCTTTCGGTAGCATCGGCCAGAATGTGAAAAGCAGGAAGCGAGTCGGGGTGCAGGACGAGGACCTCCTGCGCGGCGCTCTTGGCACCCTCGAGATCCTGCTTCCGTAACAACTCCGAGGCGCGCTCGAGCAGACGCGATTCACGCCAACTGCTATAGGCACGCGGAACGTAGTTGAGGCAAAGAAACCCCAGCAGGAAAATGATTGCGGTGGCGGCGGCATAGATCGCAGTGCGGCTGCGCAAGAAGGCGCGGCCGCGATCATGACGACGCTCGACTTGCACGCGTCGAACCTGCTTTCCCATGAGCGCTTCTATCCTTGCGCGGCTGGGCGTTTGCAACTCGACCGTCCGCCTTAGAGCGCGGCGATCGCCTTTAAGGAACAGGCTCCGGCTTAACCGGATCGCCTTTGCTCATCTTCGTTTTCGTGTTCTCAATCTTATCGGCGAGGGATTTGTTCTCGGGCGCGAGGACAGCGGATTTCTGCCAATATTCGAGCGCCTGCGGGATGCGGTTCAGCTTTGCGTAAGTGTCGCCGATGTGCTCGAACACAACGGGGTCATCGCGCGTCACCAGTTGCGCGGCCCGCAGCAGATCGGCAAGGGCTTCCTGGTATTTGCCTTTCCGGAAATACACCCAGCCGCGACTGTCGAGGAAGGCGCCGTTATCAGGCTCGAGCTCGAGTGCTTTCCTGATCAATTCCTCTGCCTCGTCGAGACGGACATTTTGGTCGGCCCACATGTAGGCGCAATAGTTGTAAGCGTCTGCGGCCTCGGCCGGATCGAGCGCAATCGATTTGCGAAAGAGATCGGCCGCTTTGTCGTGGAGGCCGGCTTGATCCGCCGCGACGCCATAATCAAAATAAAAGCGAGCCGTCAACAGTTCGCTCGCCGTGGCCTCCGCTTCGTTGAGCGCTTCCTCAAAGGTGATGACCGATTGCTGCGCATGTTTTGCCTCGCGCTGCGCGATGGCGAGAAAATAAGCCAGCACCGGCGCGCGCGGGAAACGGGCACGCGCTTCCGTGAGAATATTTTCGGCGCGTTCACTCTCGCGGAGTGGTCCAATGAGCAACTCCGCGAGGCGCAGATAAGTCTGCCCGTGACTCGGATTGATGAGGATGCTTTGCTCGTAGTTCGCAGCTGCTTTTGCGAACATCGCCTCCGCTTGATCCGGTTGCTTTGCGCGCAGGAGGTTGCGTCCTTCTTCGTGCTGTAACTGCGCGAGCAGATCGTATGGCTGGTACTTCTCCGGCGTCTTCGCGATAATCTCGTGCAGCATCTCCATTGCTTTTGCACGCTGGTTCGTCGCGACGAACCCGCTCGCCAGCTTCTCGCGCGCGTTCATATCGTCCGGCTCCAGTTCCAGCACCCGTAGATAAAGCGGGATCGCCTCCTGAATTTGTTGCGAGGCAGCGAAATAGTCTGCCACGTCTTTGAGCACGGTGGGATCGTCGTTCGCGTTCTCCGCTGCGTGTTTGAAGATGACGTTGACCTGGCGCACGTCGTCGGAAGTGGTCTCTGCTTCGGATGTGAAAACAATGGACGCGTAGAGTTTGCCCAGCCGCGTCCAGAAGGTTGGGTTGCGGCTGCTTACCTTGCTGGCCCGGTCCAGCGCGGCGAGTGCCTTCCTGGGATCCCCGCGGTTGGACTCAATCTCGTAAATGCGCTGGTAGGCATCGATGCTTTCAGGGTCGAGAGCGATCGCCTGGTTTGCATACTTCAGCGCCGGCTCCGGTTTCTGAAGATGCTTCGAGTAGATAAACGCGAGTTGCAGGTAAGGCGCTGTTTCTTTCGGGTTTGCTTTGATGGCATCTTTCAGGACGTCGATGGCGCGCGGGTAATCTTCCTGCCGGCTGAGCAGCGCGGCGACGCGCGACGCGAGCTCGACTTCGCCCGGGTCGACCGTCAGCACCTTCTGATAAAGCACCAGGGCGGCGTCCACTTCGCCGCTTTCCTCCAGCCGCGCTGCTTCGATGAAGTTTGCGAGCGCATCGGCTTTCCGCTGCGCTGCCGGATTCAGCGCGAGATCGGCGGGCGGAGTAAGGCGGAGGGAATCGTCGATGCCGCTGGCCGGGCGAATCCGAGTTGCTTTCGCCGGCGCCTGTGTCGGAGTCGCTTTTCGCGCAGGGGGAGCTGCCCCGGCCGGAACCGCGCCGACGGAAATGATGAGGCCAACAAAAAGAGCGCGCGCGAACGCGAACCACATCTTCTCGTTCGTCATCGGCGCGATTGTAGCGGATCGCGTGCCCAGGCGCAATAAAGCCGGGGCGGCGCCCGACCTCAGAAGCTGAGGCCAAGACCAGGAACCGACGGGGGTGGCTACGACTTGTAGCGCAAACGCTTCTTGTGGCGATTCTCCTTCATGCGCTTGCGGCGCTTGTGCTTGGAGATCTTCGCTTTCCGTCGTTTCTTCAGGGAGCCCATAAAGGTTGTTCAGCAGCTTGCCGGTTTACCGGCCGACAAGGCAAGCATCGGATGAATCGGACTGCAAATGAGTTCTTCGCCCGTACCCACTAGCTGGCGAGAGCGCCCTTCAGGAGAGCCACGTGCTCTTCGGGCTTCACTTTGCGGAAGATGCTGGCGATCCGCCCGTCGCTTCCGATAGCGAAGGTGCTCCGTTCCGCGCCCATGTAATTCTTGCCGTACATGCTTTTCTCAACCCAGACTCCGTAGGCCTCGACGATCTTGCGATCCGCGTCTGAGAGAAGCGGAAAGGGAAGCTGGTATTTATCGATAAATTTCTGGTGACTCTCCGGCGAATCGACGCTGACGCCGAAGATCTCCGCATTCGAGTCGAAGTCGCTCCACGCGTCGCGCAGCCCGCAGGCTTGCGCCGTGCAGCCCGGCGTATCGTCTTTCGGATAGAAATACAGGACCACCTGTCGCCCGCGAAAATCCGAGAGTGAAACCTCGCGCCCTGGGCCGTATTTGCCGCCGATGGCGACAGCACGAAAGAGGGGCGCGGGATCGCCTGCTTTGAGTTCAATAGCCACGGCTCACATCATCATTTCTCGAAAACAATTATCAACAAACCGACTCCGCAAAGTAAGGCGCCAATCAAGCCGCTCTCATATTTCTCGAGAACGCCGAGCTTGATTCGTTGCACTCCGGCCAGCGTCAGCCAAGTGAAGATCACCATGCCCAGGACAGTGCCCACCGAGAGAATCGCCGTGAGCAATGCGAACCCGGCCCAGCCATAGCGAACGCCCGAGGCGTAAATGGGAAGGAACGCCTCGCATGGCGAGAAGGTCAGAAGCGTGAGCAGGCTCGTGATCGCGACACGGTCGGAAGGAGCGGCTTTTCGCGTCGAAACTGGTGGGCTCGCGTGATCGTGTTCATGTTCCAGCTCGCCGGCATGGGTGTGGCCGTGCCCGCAGAACAAGTGATGATGCGCATGGCCTTTACCAGT
>JACDBM010000237.1 GCA_013694945.1 Chthoniobacterales bacterium | reverse complement strand
CCGCTGCCGATGAGGGTGAATTTTGTTGGCATTTGCCGTCAGTGCGCTTGCAGCATGGTAATTGACGCGGGTGAGTCAGGTGTAGATACTGTATCTACATGGAAACGGCAAAGCTGTTTACGACCGGCGGTTCACAAGCAGTTAGGCTCCCGAAGGACTACCGGTTCGAAGGAACCGAGGTATTCATTCGCAAGGAAGGTAAGGCCGTCATCATTGAGCCAAAGTCGAAGCGTCGGTGGCCGCGGAATTTCTTCAAAAGTATCTGCATCACCGATCGGACGTTTAGGAGACCGGAGCAGGGAAGTCTGCCGCAAGTGCCGCGACTCTAGGGAGTTTTTGCGATACCTCCTCGACACGGACATCTGCGTCGACTTGCTACGCGGCAGGCGGGCGGTGGTGGAGAAGCTGGAAACGTTGACTCCGGATGACTGCGGGATCTCGGCCGTCACCAGCTTTGAGCTATTCGCTGGCGCCGCTAAGGCCCGCGATCCACTTCGCGAGTCTGAGAAGGTGCACAAGCTCGTCGCTGTTGTAGCAGAACTGCCTTTCGAGGGCCACGCTGCTCGTCAAGCGGCCGCGCTGCGGTGCGATCTGGAAGAAGCTGGCACTCCGATTGGTGCCTATGATCTGTTGATCGCAGCTCACGCTCTGGCTTTGCAGCTTGTGCTCGTTAGCGCAAACAGCGGCGAGTTCGGTCGTGTCCCAGGCCTGAACCTCGAGAGCTGGAGGTAACTTCGGCGCCGTATTGAACCGGGTATTCTCGTTCCATTTGCTGTGCCGCGAGCTTTGCCAGTCCCGCCAACGAGATTGCCCGCGTGCGGATCGGGCCGGCGTTTGTAGGATCGACCTCGTGCCCGCGGCGCTCTAGGAAGGCGGCCATGACGCCGCCGGCGAGACCGCTGCCGATGAGGATGAATTTTGAGGCCACTTCTGGTTAGGGCGGAGACCACTCGGCGTATTGGCCACGCTGCATCTCCTCCACGATTGAATCGATAGCTCGAGCGCGAGGCTCAAGGGCCGGCCAGTTCGCGACCATCAGCACCAGCACGGCAACGCGTCGTTGTTCGAGGTTCTGCTGATAACGCAGCTCCCGATCCGTGGTGATCAGAAGGTCGAAGCCTCCCTTTTCTGCGGCTAAAGAGTAGTTCGCCGTTAGAGAGCGTGGACCAGCCGCGCTCCCATGCAGTTTCGACGTTGTGAAATGGGAGCCAACTCCGCAGGGGGACCGGGGGTGCCCTGGTCGAACAGGATCCGCATTAGGCGGGCGCGAGGCTACGCTCTGCGTGCCGAAGCACGGCGAGCACCTGCTCGCGCGTGACACCTTCATACCAAGCGAGGAAATCGGAGACCGTCGCACCCGCTTCGAGGTTTTCGAAGAGCGTCCGCACCGGCAGCCGTGTGCCCTTGAAGACCCAGGGCACCGCTGACGCGGCCCGAAACCTGTTCCACCGAGGAGCACTGCGACCAATCGAGCATGCAAGAAGATTATCTACTCCCACTCCACTGGCAAAGGCCCGGTTCACGATCTTCTCCTCGTCAGCAAATGACCATTCGCGGTGTTCACCAATCCTCCGTCGCGATCGCCCAGCTGCGAATGGAGGCGGAAGTCCCCGCTTACCTGAAGATGAAATGAGCTACCTGGGATTCGAGATTCCAATAGATGATCGCCACCGCGGTGAGGTCGAAGGCAGCGTGGGCGACGATCAACATCCAGATGCGGCGCGTGAGGGCGAAGATGGTTCCGAAGACCACCCCGACGATCGCAGCCTGCTCGACTCCGGCGAGTCCCTGGAGGGCATAATGTTCCCATCCAAACCATGCGGCCGTTATCGACACGATCAACGTTTTCGCCCCCGCGCTGGACCCGAAAAGCTTGCCTAGGCGTTCGAAGGCGTAGCCGCGGAAAAGAATCTCCTCGCCAAAGGCCGCACCGATGATCACGACGTAAATCATCTCCGGAAGCGCGGCGGTGTTGCCGACGAGAAAATGGAATGCGTGGTTGATCGCGGGCGCGCCGAGCAGCGGCATCACGACTGTCTTCATTACGAGCTTGAACAGGCAGCCGAAAGCGAGTCCAACCGCGAGCGTGCGACCCCAGCTCTCCGGCCGCGCGAGGCCGATCTCGCGCCAAGGCGTGCGTGACCGCCAGGCCCACACGAGAACCAGAAGAGCGCTGAGCGGCACGAGGACCGAATTGCCAGCCAAGATGATGAGAATGGCGAGAATGGCGAGCGGCCCAAATCCGCGCAGACGCCTGGCAAACTGATCATCCGGCGGCAGCAGTGGTCCACCCGGCAATTTCACGCACCAGCCGGACCTCGTGAAAAGGCGGCGGCATGTGGCCTGCGATCTCTGTCTTTCCTGTGGTAAGTTTCTCAAATGCAAAGCGATTTCTTCCGGGCCTCAGCGAAAATTCTGACGGTCGCGGAATTGACTCGCGCGATTCGAGGCGCGCTCGAGACGCGGTTCGGCGCCGTCTGGGTGCAGGGTGAGATTTCCAACTACAAACTGCATCCTTCAGGCCATCAGTATTTCACGCTCAAGGACCAGCGCGCGCAAATCTCCTGCGTGATTTTCCGGAACACGCTGCCTTCGTTTCCGCAACTGCTCAAGGATGGCGCGCAGGTGCAGGTTTACGGACAAGTGTCGGTTTTCGAAGCACGAGGCCAGTATCAGCTCAGCGTCCAGATTTTGCAGGGACGCGGCGTTGGCTTGTTGCAGGCGCGCTTCGAAGCGCTGAAGCGCGAGCTCGACGCCGAAGGCCTCTTCGATCCGGCAAAGAAGAAGCC
>JACDBM010000220.1 GCA_013694945.1 Chthoniobacterales bacterium | reverse complement strand
TCTCGGTATCTTTGCGTTTCCCGGTGAATCCCGTCGCGGTGCCAAGCCCGGGCAACGGAATCTCCCCGGCCGGTTTGCCCGTTAGATCAAATAGTCGAACGAGTGAATGCGCGTCCTGCAGGTAGTTAGCGATGAACCGTTCTCCCACGACGCTAACGCTCTCCAGTTTCTCTTCCGCTTGCGGGACGATTTCCATGATCTCGGCCGGCTTGGCCGTATCGATCGCGATGATGCGCGCGCGGGGTCCACCGAGATTCGTGCGAAACCAGAAGACGGTGCCTTCATTCCCGAGGAAATCATACTGCGCGTCCTGCTTGTTCAGCAGCTCGATCACCTTTGCCTCAGGCTGCCGGAGGTCCTTGTAGAAGATGCGGTTCTTCGGATCGGTGCCTTGCGAGATGTTGATGATGAGATACGCGCCGTCCTCCGTTACGTGGGAATCGAAGAGCCAGTCCTTGTGATCGGGCCGTTCGTAGACGAGCACGTCGTCGCCTTGCGGCGTGCCGAGCTGGTGGAAGTAGAGCTTGTGAAAATAATTCGCCGCCTTCAGCTGATCGGCGGTCGGTTCGTCGTAGCGGCTGTAGAAAAATCCAGTGCCTTCCTTGTTCCATGCCGCGCCGGAGAATTTGACCCACTGAAGCTGGTCCTCGAGATCGCGCCCGCTCTCTATCTCGCGCACTTTCCACTCCTGCCAATCCGAACCCGCCTGGGCGAGACCGTAGGCCATCAGCTTTCCATTCTCCGTCATCGACGTGCCGGTGAGGGCGGTCGTGCCGTCCTTTGAAAGTGTGTTGGGATCTAGCAGAACCTTCGGATTGCCCGGCAGCTCATCGCCGGTGTAGAGAACGCTCTGGTTTTGCAGGCCGGCGTTCTTCGAGAAGAAATAACGCCCGCCTTCTCGAAAGGGGACGCCGTATTTCTCGTAATCCCAGAGCGCGGTCAGCCGCTGGTTAATCCGTTTCCGCTCGGGAATCGTCGCGAGATAATCGAAAGTGAGTTTGTTTTCGGCCTCGATCCACCTCTTCGTCTCCTCCGAGTCCGCGTTCTCGAGCGGTCGATAAGGATCGGCCACTTTGGTGCCGTGATAGACGTCGGTTTGCTCGCTCTTCGGCGCGGGTGGGTAATCGAATCGCTTCGCCGGCTCCTTCGCGAGAACGAAGCCGGAGAACAGAAGGAGAGCGGCAAAGAGCGGAAGACTGTTCATTCAGCCTGCAATACCTGCGTTCATGCCCGCGAGCAATCGGCAGGGACAGCGCGCTGCGACCTCCAACATGCAGGGCGGGTATCGCGCTCGCGCCATCGTCTCCCGTCACCAGGAGCGGCCAAAACGCTGCCGCGCGGCACCCTGCTGGCTTGCGTGCTGATGCGTCTTCGCGAAATTGGCCGCCCCTTAGATGCTCACAATCTCGCAAATCACCAAAGCCTTCGGTGGCCGGACGCTTTTCGAAGACGCGTCGCTCCAGGTGAACCGTGGCGATCGCGTGGGGTTGGTCGGCCCGAATGGCGCGGGCAAGTCGACGCTCTTTTCGCTTATCCTGGGCGAGGCATCGCCGGACGCCGGGAAAGTCTCGTTGGAAAAATCGGTGAGCATCGGATTTCTGCCGCAGGAGAATGCACCAGCGGGTGACGAAACCGTGCTGGAGCTTGCCAGCGCGATCTCGCCGGAGCTCACGGCCGCGCAGCGCATCCTGAAGACGACACCGGAGGATTCGACCGAGCATCACGATGCACTGCAGGCGTTCGATGAACACGGCGGATGGCAGACTGAACCGAAGGCGAAGCGCATCCTGCACGGCCTGGCATTCCGCGAATCAGACTTCGAGCGGCCGGCGAAAACGTTGAGCGGCGGCTGGGTCATGCGCGCGCATCTCGCGCGGTTGCTCGTGCAGGAACCAGACCTTCTGCTCCTCGACGAACCAACGAACCATCTCGACCTCGAATCGCTCGTCTGGTTTCAGGAGTACCTGAAGAATTATTCCGGCGCGATCCTTATGATCTCGCACGATCGCGAGTTCCTGAACCAGCTCGTCGGATCAATTATCGAGATCGCGCATCGCCGTCTGCTGCGTTATCGCGGGAATTGGGACAGCTATGTCGAACAGAAAGCCGCACGCGAGGAGCAGCAGCTTTCAGCCTACAAGAATCAGCAGAAAGAGATTCAATCGCTCCAGGCGTTCGCCGATCGGTTCCGGGCTAAAGCGAGCAAAGCGTCGCAGGCGCAGAGCAAACTAAAGCAGATCGACCGGATGGAGAAGATCGAGGCGCCGTTGGCGCGCGAGAAGACGGTACACTTTCATTTTCCGCAGCCGCCGCGCAGTGGTCACCGCGTGATCAAACTCGAGCAGGTCGATCACGCCTACGGCGACCTCGTGGTGTATCGGGGACTGAACTTCGAAGCGGAACGCGGACACCGCGTCGTGCTGGTGGGGCCGAACGGGTCGGGTAAATCGACGCTGCTCAAATTGCTCGGCGGTTCGCTCGAAGTGCAACGCGGCACGCGCGAACTCGGGCACAACGTCAAGGTCGGCTACTTCTCGCAGTATCGCGTCGAGATGTTGCAGCCGGGCATGACAGTGCTCGACACCGCGCGGGACATGCCGAATCCCGTCTCGGAACAGGTCGCGCGGACTGTGCTCGGATCGTTCC
>JACDBM010000191.1 GCA_013694945.1 Chthoniobacterales bacterium | reverse complement strand
GTCGGCCGCCGAACGGACCGCTTATGGGTTCGACGCTTCGGTCCGCTTCGGGCCATTCGATTTCGTCGGCGAGTACCTGAGCGAACGCGTCGGGACGCGCACAGTCAACGGCGTCGCGCCATCGTTTGCTGGCTTTCGCGCCGACGGCTATTACCTGCAAGGCAGTTACTTTGTCCTTCCGAAAAAGCTCCAGCTCGTGACCAAGTGGGAGAGCTTCGATCCGGGACAATCCAGCGCTGACGAAATCCGATCCATCACGGGCGGAGTGAATTACTCCATCAAAGGCGACGAGATCAAGCTGCTCGCCCATTACATCCACACCTGGTCGGATTTTCGCGAAAATGATCCCGCCTTCGAGCGATCCGAATTCGACGAGGTGATTGTGCGGCTTCAGGTCATGTTTTAGATCAAACGTTATGGAACAAAGCATCCGCAACCAACTCCCGGGCAAGGTTAAGAACATCATTTCCGACAAGGTCCTGAGCGAGGTCATTGTCGAGACGAGCATTGGCGATGTTGCGTCAGTCATCACGACCCGCTCAGTCGAGGAGATGAAACTCAAGAACGGCGACGAAGTCTTTGTCCTCGTAAAGGCGACCAACGTCTCATTACGCATGCGCCCTAAGTCATGAGCGTTCCAGCTTTTTTCACACGCTTCGCCATTGTCGCTGCGCTGATATATTCTGGACCGGCGACAGCGCGCGCGGAGGAAGGGAAGACGAAAATCGTTATCGCAGCCGCTTCCGATCTAAAGTTTGCCCTCGATGAGGTAATCGCCGAATTCGAGAAGCAGGAGCCGCAGTTTGTCGGAAAGCCGACCTATGGTTCATCGGGCAACTTCTTCGCGCAGATCGACAACGGCGCACCGTTCGACCTCTTTCTTTCCGCCGACGTGAAGTTTTCGCAGCAATTGGTCGACGGGAAGAAAGCGGTGCAGGAGAGCTTGTTTCTCTATGCGGTGGGACGGTTGGTTGTTTGGGTGCCGAGGACATCGCAAATCGATGTCGAGAAACGGGGCGCCGACGCGTTGCGTGATCCCTCGATCCGAAAGATCGCGATCGCTAATCCCGAGCATGCGCCCTATGGAGGGGCCGCGGTCGCCGCGCTGAAGAAGCTCGGTCTTTACGATGAGGTCCAAGGCAAGTTTGTCCTCGGCGAGAACATCGCGCAGACCGCGCAATTCGTGGAATCCGGCGCGGCGGACATCGGTATCATCGCGCTCTCGCTCGCAACCGCGCCAAAGATGAAAATCGAGGGACGCTATTGGGAGATTCCGCTCGACGTTTTTCCGCGCCTCGAGCAAGGCGGCGTAGTGCTCGCGGGCGGGAAGCAGAAGGAAGGTGCCGTGTTGCTCCGCAAAATGATCACCTCTCCGTGCGGTCAGGACATTTTGCAGCGCTACGGTTTCATCCTGCCCGACGAAAAGAAGTAATGGACTGGACGGCGCTCGCGCTGACGGCGCGGCTCTCCGCCGCGACTGCAATGGTGCTGCTCGTCGTCGGCCTCCCGTTGGCTTACTGGCTGGCCAGCACACGCTGGCGTGGACGAATATTCATTGAGGCGATCGTAGCCTTACCCCTGGTGCTGCCACCAACGGTCCTCGGGTTTTACGTTCTCCTGGCACTCGGTCCGAAAAGCCCGGTTGGGCAATGGTATGAAGCGATTGCCGGGCATCTCTTGCCGTTCTCGTTCGAAGGGCTCTTGATTGCATCGGTGCTCTACAGCTTTCCTTTTGCGGTCCAGCCGTTCACCGCGGCTTTTCGCGGAATCAATCATCGACTCCTGGAAGCATCGTGGTGCCTTGGGGCATCGCCGCTGCGCACATTTTTTCGCATCACGATCCCGCTCTCTTGGCCGGGTCTGCTCGCCGGCATGGTGCTCAGCTTCGCGCATACGCTGGGCGAGTTTGGTGTGGTCTTGATGGTGGGCGGAAACATCGCCGGCGTCACACGCACGGTCTCGATTTCGATCTACGATCATGTGCAGGGCCTCGATTACGCAGCGGCCGGACGCACGTCGCTCCTGCTCCTCGTCGTCTCCTTCGTCGTGCTGAGTCTCACGTACGCGCTCCAAGGGAATTTCCGGCTGGCAATGCCTCGCCGCTCGTGAAGCGTGGCATGGAGCTACACCTCGATCAGGTTCGACTCCCACTCGATGCCTTCGCGCTCGAACTCGATCTGCGGTTGACGCTTTCCGCGACTGCGGTTTTCGGCGCTTCCGGAGCGGGAAAAACTGCGCTCCTCGAGCTTTTGGCTGGGTTACGTCGCCCGGCATCGGGCGCGGTCTCGCTCGATGGCCAGGTGCTGGCTGGTAGCGCGCCAAAGAAATTTGTTCCGCCACATCGCCGCCGTATTGGTTATGTGCGGCAGGACGGAGCGCTTTTTCCTCACCTGAATGTGCGGCAGAACTTGCGCTATGGCTTCAATCTCAACAAAGCGGCGCCGCGCTGCGTCGGTCTCGAAAAGGTGATCGAAGTGATGGAGATCGGCCCGCTCCTTGATCGCGCGATTCATTTTCTCTCCGCGGGCGAACGGCAACGTGTCGCTCTCGCGCGTTCCCTCCTGGCCGAGCCGCGTCTGCTCCTGCTCGATGAACCGCTAGCCAGTCTGGATCAACCGCTGAAGACGCGTCTCCTCCCATATCTTCAGCGCATCCGCGATGACTTTGAAACGCCCCTCGTCTATGTGACGCACGACTCCGCGGACATCATGAGTCTTTGCGACGAAGTCGTCGTGCTCGATCGCGGACGTTGCATCGCGCGCGGCACGCCGGACGAACTATTCATCACCGCCTCGGAGGCCCGCTACACGCTGCGGGTTCCGACACCCTGACACCTTGCGGTGTTGCAGGGCTGCCTGCCTACCATTTGGGCATGGGCAATGTAGTTTGCGAAATGGGTTCCAATCGTCTCGGATCGGAGAAATCTCCCTACCTCCTGCAACACGCAGACAATCCGGTCGATTGGATGCCGTGGGGCAAAGAGGCCTTCGCGACCGCGCGCGCCGAGAACAAGCCGATCTTCCTCTCCATTGGTTATTCCACTTGCCATTGGTGTCACGTCATGGCGCACGAATCTTTCGAGGACGAAGCGACA
>JACDBM010000190.1 GCA_013694945.1 Chthoniobacterales bacterium | reverse complement strand
GGTCGCATCATCGCGCGCTTCCGTGAATTGACGCGCGGAACCGGTACACCGATTTACTCATAAAATCTGGTGAGGCGCTGTTTCGCGCACGACCTTCTGCAAGCCGGGGGTTGAATGTTTACCGTGTTTTGAGGTCTAATTTACCGCAATGTTGTGTGACGTTTGTAAATGTAATGATGCGACAGTCTTCCTGACGCAGATCCTGGAAGGCAAAATGCAGAAGGTGAATCTCTGCGACGCCTGCTCGAAGGAGAAAGGCGTGCAGGATCCGACAGGGTTTGCGCTGGCCGATTTGCTGCTCGGGATTGGCGCGGCGGAAGAAATCGAGAAAGGCGCGCCGACCCAGAAGTGCGGCGTCTGTGGATTTACCCAGGCGGACTTCAAGAAGACAGGACGGCTCGGTTGCAGCGCCTGCTACGTGACTTTTGCGGAAGGTTTGGGGAGCTTGCTGAAAGCGATGCACAAAGGCACCGAGCACGTCGGGAAACTTCCACAGCGAGCACATCGCGAAATGCAGCTGAGCGATCGCATGCGATCGCTCGCGGAACATTTGCGGAAGGCCGTCGCGGAAGAGAATTACGAAACCGCGGCGTCGCTGCGCGATCAGATTAAGCAACTGGAAACGGAGTTCACGCGCTAAGATGAAGTTTTCCAATGTCATGGCTTCCGGCGGCGAGTGGCTGCGCGGAGAGGGACCACATCACCAAATCGTGGTGAGCAGTCGAGTCCGGCTCGCACGTAATCTGCGCCAGCGCCCCTTCCCCGGTTGGGCCAAGAAGGCGGAGCGCGCGCAGATTCTCGAGCTCGTCAAACCGCGCGTGGAAGAGCTGCCTGAGATGCAGGATTCGTTTTCGCAATTACTCCAGGATCTCTCCGCCCTCGAGAAGCAGGTCCTGGTCGAGCGGCATCTCATCAGTCGCGAGCATGCGGCGAAGAATGTCGGCAGCGCGGTGGTCATGAATCGTCGCCAGACGCTCAGCATCATGGTGAACGAAGAGGACCACCTGCGGATGCAATCGATTCGTTCCGGCTTGCAGCTGAAGAGCGCCTTCAAGCTGGTGGACAAGGTCGATAGCACGCTTGAGAGCAAACTGGATTTCGCTTACGATTCGAAGCTTGGATACCTGACGGCGTGTCCGACGAACGTCGGCACGGGGATGAGGGCCTCGGCCATGCTGCACCTGCCGGGACTTGTCTTGAGCGAGATGATCAACCAGGTCATCCAGGCGGTGAACAAAATCGGTTTGGCAGTCCGCGGTCTCTACGGCGAAGGGACGGAAGCGATGGGCAACCTCTTCCAGATTTCCAATCAGACGACCTTGGGCGAAAAGGAAGACGAGATCATCGGCCGGTTGAGCAAGGTCATCGAGACCATCATCGAAAAGGAACATGACGCGCGGCAGGTCTTAATGCAGAAAAAGCCAAACACGCTTTGGGATCAAATCGGACGCGCTTACGGCGTGCTGACCTTTGCGCATGCGATGACCTCAAAGGAGGCGCTAAACCTGCTCTCGATCATTAAACTCGGAGTCGATCTCGGCGCTTTCCCGGAGGACCGCCGTTTGCCCATCGACGAACTCTTTATTGATACACAACCGGCTCACCTGCAGAAAAGTTCGCAGCAGAAGCTGAATGCGGAGGAACGCGACGAATTGCGGGCCCAGATAATTCGCGAGCGTTTGCGGGTGTTTCCCAAACCTGATATTAGTAGAGTGGCGCGGGACTCCGGGAACGGTGCGACTTCCGAGCCTCCAAAAGAATGAATAATTTTACTCCGCGAGCCCAGCAGGTTCTGGCGCTTGCCCGCAAGGAAGCAGATCGCTTCAATCACAACTATGTCGGCACGGAGCACCTTTTGCTCGGGCTGATCAAACTTGGGCAGGGCGTTGCCGTGAACGTGCTGCAAAAGATGGGGATGGATCTTGAGACCGTGCGGATGGAAGTCGAGAAACAAGTCGGCTCCGGACCAGAAACGAAGATGGTCGGGAATATTCCGTATACCCCGCGCGTGAAGAAGGTTCTCGCCCTCGCCGGCAAAGAAGCGAAGGCTCTGAATCATTCCTATGTCGGGACCGAGCACATTCTGCTCGGCCTGCTGCGGGAAGGGGAAGGCGTGGCCGCGCGGGTTCTTAAGAGCCTCGAAGTGGATATCGAACGCACACGCAATGAAATCCTGAAGGAGCTCGATCCGAACTTCACCCCGCCCGAGTCCGAGAGCGAAGGAAACGGTGGCGCAGAGCCTTCCGGCAAAAAAGACGTTAAAACACCGGCTCTCCGCGCCTTTGGCCGGGATCTCACCGATCTGGCAAAAAAAGGCGAACTGGATCCGGTGATCGGCCGGCAGAACGAAATTGAGCGCGTGATTCAGGTGCTCTGCCGACGCACGAAGAATAATCCAGTCCTGCTCGGAGAAGCGGGTGTCGGAAAGACGGCGATCGCAGAGGGTCTGGCCCAGGAGATTGCCAGCGGCAATGTGCCGGAGCTGCTGCGCGACAAGAAGGTAATTACCCTGGATTTGGCGCTCATGGTCGCAGGAACGAAGTACCGCGGTCAGTTCGAGGAGCGAATCAAAGCGGTCATGGATGAGATTCGCCGCTCCAAGAATGTCATTCTCTTTATTGATGAGTTGCACACCATCGTGGGGGCTGGTTCTGCGGAAGGCGCGATGGATGCCTCAAACATCATCAAACCGGCGCTCAGCCGTGGTGAGTTGCAGTGCGTGGGCGCAACGACGCTGAACGAGTATCGCAAGTACATCGAGAAGGATGCTGCTCTGGAGCGTCGTTTCCAGACGGTAAAGGTCGAGGCGCCGACAGTGGATGAAGCGATCCTGATTTTGAAGGGGCTGCGCCCCAAATACGAGGCGCATCACAAAGCAAAGCTGACGGACGAGGCTCTCGAGTTGGCGGTGAAGCTTTCCGAACGTTACATCACCGGTCGCTTTCTGCCGGACAAGGCGATCGACGTTATGGACGAAGCAGGTTCGCGGGCCCGCATCAATTCAATGACGCGCCCGCCTGATCTGAAGGACATCGAGAAGGAAATCGAAGAGATTCGGATTGAGAAAGAAGCGGCAATCAAAGCGCAGGATTTCGAGAAAGCGGCCGCGCTGCGTGACAAGGAGAAGCAGGCCAAGGACAAACTCGAAGGCATTCTGACGGAGTGGCGCGAGGAGCGGGAAGAAAAGGAAGTGCTCGTCAGTGCCGACGACATGATGAGCATCATCTCGAAGATGACCGGCGTTCCACTCCAGAAGATGGAGCAGAAGGAAACGGCCAAGCTGCTCGCGATGGAGAGCGACCTGAAGCAGCGCGTCATCGGCCAGGACGAAGCGGTCACCGCCATCAGCAAGGCGCTGCGCCGATCCAGGGCCGACCTGAAGGATCCAAAACGTCCGATCGGCTCCTTTGTGTTTCTGGGCCCGACCGGAGTGGGCAAGACCTTCCTCGCACGCACCCTGGCTGAATTCATGTTCGGCGATCCGGATGCGCTGATCCAAATCGACATGTCGGAGTACATGGAAAAGTTCACCGCCTCGCGGTTGATCGGTTCGCCTCCGGGTTATGTCGGTTATGAGGAAGGCGGCCAGCTTTCGGAAGCAGTGCGGCGCCGGCCCTACTCGGTCGTGCTTTTTGACGAGATCGAGAAAGCGCACCCCGATGTGATGCATCTGCTCCTCCAAATCCTGGAGGATGGTAAGGTCACGGACTCGTTAGGGCGGAAAATCGATTTCCGCAACACGATCATTATCATGACTTCGAACGTCGGCGCGGACCTGATCAGGCGTCAGACGACGATGGGTTTTGGTGCTCCGTCGGATTCGGGCGATTACGACACGATGCGGGGGAAAATCCTGGAGGAGACGAAACGCGTCTTCAAACCGGAGTTTCTGAACCGGCTGGATGAAATCATCGTGTTCCACACTCTCTCGAAGCCGGACTTAATGCGCATCGTTGACCTCGAAGTGAACAAGGTGAAAGCGCGTCTTCGGATCAAGGAGATCGAGATCGTGCTGGATAGCGCGGCGCACGAATTCGTGATCGAAAAGGGTTACGATCCGACCTATGGCGCGCGGCCCATGCGGCGTGCGGTGGAGCGCTATTTAGAGGACCCGCTGGCCGAGGAACTCCTGCGCGGTGCCGTGAAGGCAGGCGATCTGGTCGAGGTGACGGTGAGTGAAGGAAAGCTCGTCTTTCGTGTGGCGGAGCCGCAGGGGAGCGAAGCCGCAAGCGCCAGCTAGCGAGCTGAGTCGGAGAGTTCTGACACGATTCTTGGCTCAATCGGGCTGGGCGGCTGAGGGGCGAGCTTCTGATCGGTCTTTTTCACGCCCGCGGATGCGCGTCGTTGTAGGCGCGCTTCAGGCGTTCGATCGTGACATGGGTGTAGATTTGGGTCGTCGAGAGGCTGGCGTGCCCTAACAACGCCTGCACACTGCGCAAGTCGGCGCCGCCATCCAGCAGGTGGGTCGCGAAGCTATGCCGCAGTTTGTGCGGACTTATCGTGACCGGAATCGATGTGTGGCGGAGATACCGTTTTAAGATCAGCCAGATCGAGCGCGGCGAAATCCGCTGGCGGGTCTTGCTGATGAAAAGCGGGCCGCTTTGCACGTTGCCCGCGGCCCGATAGCGGGAGACAGCTTCCAAGGCGGGAGCCCCCACGGGGCAGACGCGTTCCTTGCGGCCTTTGCCGAGGACACGCACCGACTCGGTGTAAACGTCGACCGCAGCGACATCAAGGGACGCGAGTTCTCCCAGGCGCAAACCGCTGCTGTAGAACATCTCCATGATGGCCGCGTCGCGGAGCGGCATCCAAGTTGGGGCGGCCTGATGTTTAGGCATGCGCAACGGCGCGGAAAGAAGTTCCTCGATTTGCTGCCGTGTCAGGACGAGCGGCAGCTTTTTCTCCGCCTTCGGAAGCTCGAGTTCCCTCACCGGATCGCGGCGCAGGCCTTTTCGCTCCATCAGGAAACGATAAAAGGTGCGAAAGGCGGAGAACTGCAGGCGGATGTAGGAGCGCGCCTGGCGTTTCTTCATGGCGCCGAAGAGGTAATCCCGGAAGTCGTCTGCGACACATTTTTTCCAGGATCGAGCGGCGCTTTCAGCTCGAAAGCCGGTCAGCGCTTTCCGGTAGGCCATGATAGTCCGCGGGGAAGCGTTCCGCTCGACTTCCAGAAAACGCAGGAACTCCTCCGCCAGCGGATCGCGTCGAGCCGGTCGCGCATCAACGCTACTCGGGCTTTTCAATAGTTAGACGCCCCAGGGCGGCTTGCGCCCGGCTGTCGAACTGGCTCTTGAAGATCGGCGACGGATTTGTGGCGAGGAGCTCGTAGTTTTTTAACACGAACTCGGGATAAATTCCGTTGCTCGCAGGTTCATAAACCTTGTCGCCGCTGAAGCCGCCGTAGAGCTTGTACTCGAAATTATTGTCGCTC
>JACDBM010000147.1 GCA_013694945.1 Chthoniobacterales bacterium | reverse complement strand
TGGGCAGGCGGATCAACTTCCCCTCGGTGTCAGCCTGCCGGAATTCGCTAGTTCCGCTCACGATTTGGTTCAGCTCGCGCAGCAATTCACTCTGCTGTTTAACGAGCAGCTTGGAATAACCGACGATATCGATGAAAAGCACGTGCGCGATCTCCAGACGCAGTTTCGTCTTTTCCTCGTCGGCCATTCGCGGGTGAGTGTAAGCGGTCGGCACAAACGTCTCTACATCATCTTTTCGGCATTGAAGCCGCGGCGCTGTAGTGGCAGGCGTGCCGCCTGCGAGACCTGCAAACCGCAGCCGACACGGCTGCCGCTACAACTCCGCGATCATGCGGCGGAGTCGGCTGCGCCTCGGATGATCTCCCACACAGCACGCAGATGTTCTTCTGTGGTGAGGAGATTGCCCAAGCCCAGTCGCATGACGGCGCGGCCACGCAACTTCGTTTGCATGAGATAGGTTTCGCCCGCGGCGTTGATCGTTTCAACGATGCGCGAGTTCAATCGATCGCGCGTCGCATCATCGGTGGCTTTGAGGCGGAAACAGACCACGCCCATGATGGTCGGCGCCGCGAGCTGGAAGCGCGCATCGTCGTCGATCCAGCCGGTGAAGAGCTGCGCGAGCCGGAGATGTTCGCGAATGCGTGCCGCGATTCCTTCCCGGCCGAAGGCTCGCCAGACGATCCACGCTTTCAGCGCGCGGAAGCGACGACCGAGTTGCACGCCATAGTCCATGTAGTTGATCTCCGCGCCGGCCGCGTCGCCGCGCAAGTAATCCGGCACGAGAGTGAAGACATTTCGCAAGCGCGCGATCTCACGCACGTAAAGCGCGCTGAAGTCGAAGGGCACGAAAAGCATCTTGTGCGGGTTGATGACTAACGAGTCGGCTTCATCCCACCCTTCCTTCACCCACTCGCATTCCGGCAACAAGGCGAGACCGCCGCCGTAGGCGGCGTCAACGTGAAGCCAAATCTGATGCTCACGGCAGACTGCTGCGATCGCGCTCACCGGATCGACACTCGCAGTGGAAGTGGTGCCAACCGTCGCGACGACCGCGAGCGGCATGAACTGTTTTCGCAGATCGGCTGCGATGGTCTGGCGCAGTGCCTGGACGTCGAGGCGAAATTCCGAGTCGCTCGCGATCCGACGGACGTTGTGTTCGCCAATCCCGAGCGCGATCGCTGCTTTCTCGATCGAACTGTGCGCCTGATCGGAAGCGTAGATTCTGAAGATCGGAAGTTCGCTTCGGCCGGAAAGCCCGAGGGTGCGGATGGAAGTGCTTGCTTCCTCGCGTGCAGCCGCGAGCGCATGCATCGTTGAAATCGAAGCCGTATCATAAACAACGCCGTCGAATTCCTTCCCAAGTCCGAGCCACTGCTGAAGCCAGCGGAGGACGACTGTCTCGAGCTCCGTCGCGGCCGGCGAAGTGCGCCACGTCATTGCGTTCACGTTCAGCGCGGCCGTCAGCATTTCCGCGAGAATGCCCGGACCAGTCGTCGTCGCACCGAAATAGCCCATGAACTGCGGATGCGCCCAGTGCGTGATGCCAGGGAAGATCACGCGCTGGAAGTCCGCCAAGATTCCATCCATCGGCTCGCCTTGTTCCGGCGCGCTGATCGGCAGCGCCGCTCCGATTGCGCCAAGTTCAGCCGCAGGTGAGATGCGGTTCGCCGCGATATTTTCTCGATAATCGGCAATCCAATCCGCGACCTCGTGCAGATGCCTGCGAAATTCATCCGCGGGGATGTCGCCGAGTTTCTCGGATACGGAAGCTTCTTTCTGCACGAAGTTATTTTGATTGATGAAGGAATGCCGGCAAGTGATTCGCTTTGTAGCCGGGGGCGTTGATCCCGGCCAGAAAAGACGTGGCGTTGGGCCGGAGGACCGGGGTCAGCGCCCCCGGCTACAACAGCGCGCCCATGTCTTGTCAGCGCCGGGTTACAATGACCGTCTCTGCGCGGCGATTCGCCCGCCTTTCACCCAGTCGCGGCCAATCCCTTTGGTGAGCAATTTATCGCCAAAAGGGTAACCGCCATGCCGCAAATACCAATAGAGCGCCCAATAGGTGCTCGCGGCGCGCTCAAAAATCCAGAGCGGCGCATAGAGGCAGGTCCAGGAAGGAATGTATTCGCTCGCCTCACCGCGAGCTCCGCCCGCGCAGGCGAGTGCGACAGCGA
>JACDBM010000117.1 GCA_013694945.1 Chthoniobacterales bacterium | reverse complement strand
GGCTTGGCGGGATCGACGACGATCAGCTCTTCCCAGCCGGTGTTGTCCGAGAGCGCAATGCTCGCGATGTGGTTGTTGTAGCCGGGGGCGTCGACCCCGGGGGGTGTGGCGCTGGTTCCGGGAGAGCCGGGGTCACCGCCCCCGGCTACAACGGCGAGGTCGCTCGTGATCACCTCGAGCTGCAACCGTTTCAGCTCCTCGAGGGCGAGCCCCTTGAACAATGTCCGCCCAGTCGCGGTGAGGTAATGCTGCACCGGATCGGTGAAAACAAAGAACGTGCGGCCGGCTTTCTTCAAGCCATTACGCAGCGCAATCAATTCCTTCCAGCTGTTTACGCTTACGCGCCAGCCGAACTTCAGGTCGCCGTCGAGCTTCTCTGCTTCGATCCCGAGATCCAGCACGTCCGAATCCGCCCAGACGTACGGGTGAAACGGCTCGACATCCACGACCGTGCTCCCGTCCTTTTCGCGCCGATAAACGCGCACAGTCCCAGTGTCGCCCATCTCGATCGCGACGATGCGCGGCGTCGAATCAAAGCCGAAGAGCATCGTATTTTCTTCAAAAGCCATTTGATCCACAGATTACGCAGATTTCGCAGATTAGAAGGACTTAGCAGCCACGATCTTGTCAGAAACCTGTGAATCGGCGAAATCGCTCGATCACGATCAGAGATGCTTCGGCTCAATCAACGCGCTCGGGACTGGCTTTCGCTCAGCATGATCGGTAGGTTGCGCGCATGAAGCTTCGCCTCCTCCTCGGCCTCTCGCTCGTTCCTGCGTTATCGACGTTCGCCCAACAAACGCCCCACCAAATCGCGGACGCGGAACTGCCATCGCTCTTCACGATTTACAAAGACCTGCACGCGCACCCGGAGCTCTCGACGCAGGAAGAGCGTTCGGCCGGCATCGTGGCGAAGGAATTGAAAGCTGCGGGTTACGAAGTGACGGAGCGCGTAGGAAAATACGAGAAGCCGGATCTCACCTGCTTCGGCGTTATCGGCGTGATGAAGAACGGCCCCGGTCCAACGGTTGCGATCCGCACGGATTTGGACGGCCTGCCGGTGCGCGAGGAAACGGGTGTGCCATACGCAAGCACGGTCACGACAAAGAACAGCGCCGGGCAGGATGTCGGCGTGATGCATGCGTGCGGACACGACATACACATGTCGAGCTTCATCGGTACGGCACGGGCACTGGCGAAGCTGAAGAATAGCTGGAAGGGCACTGTGATCTTCATCGCTCAGCCAGCCGAGGAAACGGTCGGCGGCGCGCGGGCGCTCTTGAAAGATGGCCTTTACACGCGCTGGCCAAAGCCGGACTACGTGCTCGGACTGCATGATGACGCGGAGATTGCCACCGGCCAGATCGGGGTCACTGAAGGATATTGCTACGCCAATGTCGATTCGGTTGACGTTTCGGTGAAAGGAATGGGCGGGCACGGCGCGTATCCGCACAAGACGAAGGATCCGGTCGTGCTCGCGGCGGAGATCATCAATGGATGGCAGACGATCGCCAGTCGCGAAACCAACCCGCACGAGGACGTGGTGGTGACCGTCGGCTCCATCCACGGCGGCACGAAGCACAACATCATCTCGGATGAAGTGAAGATGCAGCTGACCGTGCGCACCTATAAGAAGGAAGTTCGCGACGCGGTCCTCGCTGCGATTGAGCGGATCGCAAAAGGCTGCGCGATGGCCGCCGGCCTCCCGCCGGACAAAATGCCCGACGTCCACGTGCGAACGGATGAATTCACGCCCGCGACCTACAACAACCCGGAGCTAACGAAGCGCGTGTCAGCCACATTGAAGAACGCGATCGGCGCGGACAATGTCATTCCGAAAGATCCGACAATGGGCGGCGAAGATTTTTCGGAATACAGTCTGCCGGACCACTCGATCCCGGCCTTTATGTTCAACGTTGGGGCGGTTGATCCGGCGAAAGTCGCGGAATCGAAAAAAACTGGGACACCGTTGCCGAGCCTGCATTCGAGCAAATTCGCACCGGTGCCTGAGCAGACGATCCGCACGGGCATGATCGGCATGACGAGCGCTGCGCTCGATCTGCTGAAGAATTAGGCGCTGGCTTCTGTGCTCTGGGGAGCGCAGGCTGCCCGCCTGTAATTTTTGACAGCTTGCCGAAAACAGAAGCTCGGAGAGACGGACCTTGCACGCCAACTCTCGTTAGTGGGAGCTGACTTGCGTGACACGCAACCAACCAGACGGTTTAGTCTTGAGGTTCGTTCCGCACGCATCCGGCCAAGCCGCCGGACGCAAGCACGCTGGCGGCATGCGCTCCCCAGACCCGACAAAGGTCCGGCTATTTCACGCGGACGTTTTTCCGCAGAAACGTGGGCACATCAAGGTCCTGACCTTCGACAATCGTCGGCTCACTTTTCTCGAAGCGGCCGCGCGTGACCGATTCGAATTGCAGGATTTCCTGCTTCGCGACCATCTTCTCCACGGGCTTCGGTTCTTGCGGTGGAGAAGGCTTTTTCTTCGGCAGGATAACACGTGGTTGTTGAGGCTCTGGCTCTGAGGGCTCTGAGATCTCCTCGGCATTTTGAGAAGCAGGTGAGGTAATTGGAGTTGGAGAAATGGTCTCAGCGGGTTGGAAATCAATCTCCTCTGGCTGCGGCTCTT
The DNA here is from genome assembly GCA_013694945.1 of Chthoniobacterales bacterium. Taxonomy (GTDB): domain Bacteria; phylum Verrucomicrobiota; class Verrucomicrobiia; order Chthoniobacterales; family UBA10450; genus JACCTI01. The sequence continues at coordinate 24 of JACDBM010000117.1, read as the reverse complement.
CCTCCGGCAGTTCAGGCTGCGTCA
>JACDBM010000110.1 GCA_013694945.1 Chthoniobacterales bacterium | reverse complement strand
AAGCAGGAAGGACCCTGAAGCCGCGCGCCCCGTCGGCTCAATTATTTATGCGTGGCCACATGCACTCCGCTCCATTCGCCTGAAGGTGGATTCTTCATCAGGGCGAGGCAGCGGGCGACGTAGATCGAAGCGAGTTTGTCTTCCGGCAAATGGTCCACACAGTTCTGGAAAAGTGGAACTGCGTCAGCGAAAGAACCGGCGCGATAAGCTGCCTGCGCTCGGGAATAAACCGCGAGATACGCGTCTCGCGAAGGGTCACCGGATTCTGCGCCTGTCCCGACGACAGAATATATGTCGAGGGGCCTGGTCTTACCCTGCATTTCCACTCGATCAACGAATTGGAGGGTGTAGGACTCCTGGAGCAGTTCCGCGGCAGCTTCGCCGATCAAAAGTTCACGCCCATAATCCTTGGTTAAACCCTCCAGGCGAGCCACGACGTTCACCGGGTCGCCAATGACAGTCGGTTGCATCTTTCGAGAAGACCCGACATTGCCGAAGATAACTTCGCCGAAATTTATCCCGCAGCCCACCGTAAAGGTTGGCATCGCCCGGCTTTGCCAATAGGAATTCAGTCGGCGAAGGCTCGAGCGCATCCGGAAAAACGCCTCGACAGCGCGGGCGGTGTCTTGCGCGGGTCCGCTGCTGTTCAAGTGACCCCAGACCGCCAGGATGGCATCGCCGATGAACTTGTCCACCGAGCCGCGAACGTGGAAGATATCCTCCACCATCGCGGAGAGATACTCGTTCAGCTGGCCGACTAAATTTGTCGAATCCATCTGCTCAGAAATGGTGGTGAAATCGCGGACGTCAGTCATGAGGAGGGCTACATGCGCACGACTGCCGCCGAGCGCGCGCAGATAGCTCACTGGGTTATCCAGAACGTCGCGCACGACCTCCTCGGAGACATAAGCCTCCAGGGTGCGCCGGAGCCGAAGCTTCTCCAATGTTTCGCGGGTGTAATCGTAAATGAAAGAGCCGAGACCGCTGACTCCGAAAGTGAGCAAAGGTGTCAGCGCGAGAACAACCGTGTCGGCATAATCGTAGGCGAGCTTAACGCCCGCCAAATACGTAGCTCCCACCAGGAAAAACGCGCCGGCCCGCAACCAGATCTTTTCCAAGAAGACCGCCAGGAACCAGGCTGCGGCTGCGGACAGAGCCATAAGGCAATAGCCGACGGAGAGAGGCGCTTCGTAGAGGAAGGCGTGATGGAGAAGAGCGTTGATCGCGTTGAGTTGCAGTTCCGGGCCCGGCATCTGCCCAAGCGGGGTGGCATGCTCATCGTGCGCCCAATTTCCAGCGGGGCCGATCACGACGATCTTGTCCCGGAAAAATTTGCCGCTCGCGAAATTGCGATCCCAATAGAGTGGGACAAAGGTCTGGTAAACCGGAATGGCAGTATAGGTGCCGGGCGGTCCACTGAAACGAATGGGGCGGGGGCGGAACGGCTCAGCCAGATTCACAGGACCAGCAATCTCGGCCGCTCGGAGCGCAAGCGAAGCCGGCACGTCCGGGCTGGTCGTGGCCGGGTCAACGCCGCCCTGCATCTGTTCCAGGGTGGCGCGATATTGCACGCTGCGGACCACTCCGTCGGAATCCGGCCAGAAGTTCACGTAGCCGATTGCCGGATTTTGCGGTTCGGCATCCGGTATGATGTGGGTCGACGGGAGCGTCAGCGTCCAGGCTTGTTGAGCCGGGCCGATCATTTCGGAGACGAAGTTGCTTCCCACGATGATGCGACCGCCAGCGCCAGCAATCGCCAGCTGAAAGGCGTCGTCCCCGGGGGCCGGCTTCGGGAAAATCAAATCAAAGACAACGGCGCGGGCCCCCGCTTGGAGAAGACGTTCGGCCAACAACGCATGGACCTCCCGCGACCACGGCCATCCCGCCGCCATCAACTCCAAGGCGTGGAATTCCGTGCTGCCGGGGGCGACCTCGCTGTAAAGCGTCTTCAGATCGAGCTCGGAAATTGAAACCGACGTGCTGTCGATTCCCAGAAAGACAAGCCGCTCGTCAGGCGGATTGAAACGCCCGGTTCTCGCCACGGCGTCGCGGTATCTGCATTCCCAATCGAGCAGTGTCCGGCCCATGTAACCGGCTCGTTCGAGTTGATATAGACCCGCGACAGTAGCAAACACGGTCGCGCAGATGAGGCCGTGCA
>JACDBM010000108.1 GCA_013694945.1 Chthoniobacterales bacterium | reverse complement strand
GCTCGCCATGCCTAACTTGTTAGGCGATTAAGCGGTAAAACGCCAGCACTCAATCGTGCTTGCGGTCTGTCTATCGGTTTAGCTCTGCCGATCGCTCCTCGGCGGGTGAAAAAGTTCCGGATTGGCGGGCGGCTCCAAATCATGCTCGCCGAATGCAGGAACCGGGAACTCGCTCGGCTGCGATCGGTCAAGATGATCAGCCTTGTCCGCGCCGGTTAGCTTTTGCTCATCGATTTTGCGCTGCAATTCCATGAAGGCATGCAACAGCGCTTCGGGCCGCGGCGGGCAGCCTGGAATGTAGACATCCACCGGGATGTAACGGTCGATGCCCTTGAGCACATTGTAGCCCTGCTTGAAGGGACCGCCAGAAATGGCGCAGGCCCCCATCGCGATCACATACTTCGGATCGGGCATCTGGTTGTAGAGTCGCACCACTTGCGGCGCCATTTTCTTCGTGACGGTGCCTGCGACGATGATGAGGTCGGCCTGCCGGGGCGAAGGCCGGAAAACTTCGCCGCCGAAACGCGCGAGATCGTAGCGCGACGCCGCCGTCGCGATCATCTCGATCGCGCAACAAGCGAGGCCAAACTGGAGCGGCCAGATCGAGTTCTGCCGGCCCCAGTTATAGAGCTCTTGCAGAGAGGTGACGAAAATACCCTGTTTTTTAAGCTCGCTCAGCAGCCCTTCATCCATCCCGTGGTGCGCTCCTCTTTACTTCGCCCAATTTAAGCACCCTTTGCCCCAGGCCCAAACAAGTCCTTCGATTAACAGGAGCAGGAAAACGAGGATTGCGATGAACGCCCCGATCGGCAGGCCAGTGAAAGCGACGGCGAACGGCACCAGGAAGACCGCTTCCACGTCGAAGATGAGAAAGATTACGCAGTAAAGATAATACTGGGCCTGGAACTGCACCTGCGCCTCGCCCATCGACTCGATGCCGCATTCGTAGGTCGCGTTCTTTAGGATGCCGGGCTTCGGCGGCTGAAAGAAACGTCGCCAGACCCACGCCAACGCCAGAGGCCCAAGTGGGAAGAGGAGCGCGACGCCGCAGAAGATCGCGAGGAAGTAATAGGAGCTTGGCGCCATCACTGGTTAGACCACGCCCTGATCCAGCATCGCATTCGCGACTTTCAGGAAGCCCGCGATGTTCGCGCCGTTCACATAGTTGCCGGGCGTCCCGAATCGCTCCGCGGTCACGTGGCAATTCTTGTGGATACCCTTCATGATGTTCTGCAGGCGCATGTCCACCTCCTCGCGCGTCCAGGAGATGCGCATGCTGTTCTGCGCCATCTCGAGACCGGACGTGGCGACGCCGCCCGCATTCGCGGCCTTGCCGGGGCCGTAGAGGATTTTCGCGTCGAGAAACTGGTTAACGCCTTCGATCGTGGTCGGCATGTTCGCGCCTTCTGAGATGACGTAAACGCCGTTTCGCAGGAGGTTCGCTGCATCCTTCGCGTTGATTTCATTCTGCGTCGCGCTCGGGAACGCGCATTGCGCCTTGTGATCCCAGAGCGGGTTGTGATCGAGTTTTGGATCGAACGGCGTGTAAGTCGCGCCCTGGAATTTGTCCGCGTATTCAGCAATTCGACCGCGCCGGACGTTTTTCAGATCCATGATGAAGGCAAGCTTTTCGGCGGTGATCCCCGCCTCGTCATAAATGTAGCCACTCGAATCAGAAAGAGTGACCGGGCGCGCGCCCATGTTGATGAGTTTTTCCACCGTGTATTGCGCGACATTGCCGCTTCCGGAGACGAGGCAGGTCATTCCTTCAAGCCCTTCGTGACGCGTCTTTAACATCTCAGACGCAAAGTAGACGGCACCATACCCGGTCGCCTGGGAACGGATCAGAGACCCGCCCCACCCGATACCCTTGCCGGTCAGAACACCGGTGAATTCGTTGCGGAGCTTCTTGTACATTCCGAAAAGATAACCGATCTCGCGGATGCCAACGCCGATGTCCCCCGCCGGGACATCCCGATACGGTCCGATGTGGCGGAACAGTTCGACCATAAAAGCCTGGCAGAAGCGCATCACTTCATTGTCGCTCTTGCCCTTCGGATCGAAATCAGACCCGCCCTTACCGCCGCCCATCGGCAGGGTCGTGAGCGCATTCTTAAACACCTGCTCAAAGGCGAGGAACTTAAGGATGCCCAGGTTTACCGACGGATGAAAACGCAGGCCCCCTTTGTAGGGACCGATCGCGCTGTTCATTCCTATCCGATAGCCGCGATTCACCTGAACCTGGCCGACGTCGTCGACCCACGGGACGCGAAACATGATCACGCGCTCCGGTTCGACCATGCGCTCGACGATTTTGGCGGTGCGGTATTCCGGGTGCCGTTCCAGCACAAGCGCGAGCGATTGCACGACCTCGAAAACCGCCTGGTGGAACTCCGGTTCCGCGGGGTTCTTGCGCTTTGTCTCTGCGATGAGCTCGGAAGCGTAGTCTTGCACAAGCGAAAGTGTTGGCGACGGCCACCGCGCTCTCACGCCGGCGGCGACAGCGCTGAGGTATGTCTGGAAGCGTCGCGGAACAGAAGCACAAAGTTTAAGGCGAGTTCCGTCTTGCTAAAAAATTGCGGTCGCTTTTCTTCAGCCCGGATGCCCGGCGAATTCCTCGACCAGATTTTCGTCCGCGCGAAACAACAGATTCTCTCCCTGTTTGGCGGCGCGCCGGACTGGCTGATTCAGGTTGTCTCCAGCCTGATCACGATCCTGGTCCTGATCCACGTCTTCCTCGGCCTCTTCGCGCTCATGTCTGTGCTCGAGCGCAAGATTCTGGCGCGCATCCAGAATCGTCTCGGCCCGAATCGCGTCGGTCCCTTCGGCCTTCTTCAGCCGGTCGCGGATGGGATCAAGATGCTGATCAAGGAAGACATCGTCCCGGCGCGGGCCGACAAAGTGGTGCATTTCCTCGCGCCCATCATGGTGGCGGCGCCCACCATTCTCGCGCTCGGCGTGATCCCGTACGGGCGGAACATGACGCCGTTCTCGATCGATGGCGGCATCCTGTTTTTCTTCGCCGTTGGATCCGCCACCGAACTCGCGGTTTTCATGGCCGGATGGGGGAGCAACAATAAGTTTTCCATGCTCGGCGCGATGCGGGCCATCGCGCAGATGGTGAGCTATGAGCTGCCGCTCATCGTCTCGGTCCTGCCGGTGGTGATGATTGTCGGATCGCTTTCACCGGATGCGATCGTGGCCGCGCAAAGCGGTTACTCGTTAGGCGCGATCCCGCACTGGTTTGTCCTCACGCCCTGGGGCGCGGCGGGGTTCCTCCTCTTCTTCGTCTCCGGATTGGTCGAGTCGAACCGAACGCCTTTCGACGTGCCAGAAGGCGAATCGGAGATCGTGGCTGGGCACATGACCGAATACTCCGGATTTAAATACGCTACCTTCTTCCTCGCGGAATACTTTGGGATGTTCGCCATCAGTGGCCTGGCCGTGACGCTGTTCCTCGGCGGCTGGAACGCGCCCTGCGCGCCACTCCAACTCATCCCTTCTTATGTCTGGTTCTTCGCAAAGCTCGGCGCCTTGCTTTTCGTTTTCATCTGGATCCGCGGAACGCTGCCGCGGATGCGAGTCGATCACGTCATGAATTTTGCCTGGAAGTTCATGCTGCCGATGGCGTTTGCCTGCATTCTCGCCGCCGCCGTCTGGCACTACCAGGCGCGCGGCATTGCCGCCTGGATCTGGTCGCTCGCGGTTGTCGGCATCTTCTACGTGGCCCTTTCGCAAATGCTCGGGACGCAGAAGAAATTCGCTCCGCGCACTTACCGTTTCG
>JACDBM010000357.1 GCA_013694945.1 Chthoniobacterales bacterium | reverse complement strand
CGATCAGCTCTTTAACAATTTGGTAGGGCGCGATCTACAAAAGCAACAGGGTATGTCCCCTCAGGTTGTGCTCCTCCTTCCGATTCTGGAGGGACTTGATGGCGCGAAAAAGATGAGCAAAAGCCTCGGCAATTACATCGGCTTGAATGAAAGCGCGTCTGAGATGTTCGGTAAGATCATGAGCATTTCAGATGATCTCATGGCGCGTTATTACGTGCTACTGCTCGGGCGCCACCTTCCCCAAAACGTCCCTCCCGTTGAGGCGAAGAAGCAGCTTGGGCGCGAAATTGTAGAGACCTATCATTCGCATGCCGCTGCAGAAAAGGTGATGCGAGACTGGAACGCACGTTTCGGCGAGAAACGTCTTTCCGACGCTGACCTCGAACCGTTCTGGTGTGAACCCGCGGATGCAGTCTCGATCGTAAGTTCGGTCTACGCACTAGCATTCTCGCTCCCGAAGTCCCGGACCGAAGTGCGGCGCCTGATTGAGCAAGGAAGCGTCCAGCTCGATGGCTTGAAGGTCACAGACGCAAAGGCGACTCTGATTCTGAGGTCCGGCCAAGTACTTCGATTGGACAAGACCCGCGCGGTGAAGATCCAACGCCCGCGGTACCAAGAAAAGAGCATTGAGCATCATCGCCCCGCGCTCTAGGTTCTTGATGGCTGTGCTTAAGCGGTTGCTGTTTCGAGCATCGGCATTATTGCACGCCGATCGACGACAGGAGCTGCCATTCCTTCGAAATGGGCGCGGATACTGCGCAGTTCCGACGTGACGAACGCGTCCACGAAACGGAAGTGCCGATCAAGCCAGGCAAACAGCCTGTTCTTAATCTCGTAATGCACGGCCACGGTCACTTCGGTGCAGTTTGGGCGGATCTCCATGAAATCTACGATTCCCATTAGATCAATGTTCCCGCCGGTGGATTCAAATGCGGCTTGATTTGGATTACCGCTATCGGCGGCCAGCAGAACAGTACGAGCTTGGAAGCCAAGCGGGCCCCGGAAGCTGAAATCCACCGTTTTGGACGACGTCACCGTCGCTTTTGTTACCATGACGAATTGACGGCGGTAGGATTGAATGCTGGCTAGGCGAAATTTACATTCCGCGAGCGACTGGCTCATGTGCAGAGTTTTTTGTAGAAGCATGGTTGTTGGGTTGTGCCAGAATGCAGCAATGCAGGTGCCACCTCGTCTTTACGAGGGGAAGCTCACTTGCCTCGCCATAATCGTGTAACGATTCGTTACACTTGTGTTCAACCAACAGACGCCGTTGCGTTCGTATGATGTTGAACAACTGGATGCCATTCTATCGGAAATTCCGCCATGTCCGTGCTCAACATTGGAAGTAGCGGAAACTTCGAGATCTTTCGCAGAATCTTCTCGTTCGTTGCGCTAGCCACGTCAGCGCTGTGATTGGCGTTGTTTAAGACAACTCCATCGCACCGCAGCCCAGACGTCTCGACGCTCCGAAGGGTTAACATCACGTGATTCAAACAGCCGAGACGATTGAGGGCAACGACCACTACGGGAAGCGCCATCTGTTTTGCCAGATCGGCAACGAAGTAATCTCTCTTGATTGGGACAAGCCAGCCCCCCACTCCTTCGACGAGAACTAAGTCGAAACGCTGCTGGAGTTCTGCCAGCCCGGCAGTGAGCTGCTCTGGTTGAATCTCGACCTTTTCAATCCAAGCCGCGGAAAACGGCGCGACGGGAGTTTTCAGCCAGACGGGATTCACCTCATCGATGCTGAGTCCTTCACTGCTCGCGGCGAGAAGGAGTTCAGCGTCCCTGCGATCGCCACAACAGATCGGTTTGAAACCGGCACAGCGCAAACCAGCAGCGCGGGCCAGGCGAAGGAGACAGACAGCCGTGTAAGTCTTGCCAACACCCGTGTCGGTTCCGGTCAGGAAAAGGCTCACGGAATCAGCGGCGCGGCGGTTACGCGGCGCGAGCGTGCTGCCCTTCGATGGCTTGCACCATCGACCGAAAGATTCTAGCTCCATCGCTGCTGCCGAGGCGCGCTTCACACGCGCGGTCGGGGTGCGGCATGAGGCCGAAGACGTTGCGACCTCGGTTGCAAATGCCCGCGATGTTCTCAGCCGAGCCGTTGGGATTTGCAGTCGCGCTTACTGCACCCGAAGCATCTGCATAGCGTAGCAGCACCTGCCGATGTTCGTTGAGGTCTCTTAACAACGCTTTGTCGGCGAAGAAGCAGCCCTCACCGTGGGCGACAGGAAGGCGCAGCAGCGTGCCCCTTGGCATTCGCAAGGTGAACGGCGAATCATCGGTTTCGACTCTCGTCGTCGCTATCCCGCAGACAAAACGCAACGAGCGATTCCGAACCAGCGCGCCCGGCAACAGACCGGCCTCACAAAGAATTTGGAATCCGTTGCAAACTCCGATCACCAGCTTCCCGGCGGCCGCTTCTTCCAGCACGGCGGTCATGATTGGCGAAAAGCGCGCGATCGCTCCACAGCGGAGGTAATCCCCGTAAGAAAATCCGCCGGGCAAGACGATCGCGTCGAAGCCGGCAAGGGATTTCTGCTTGTGCCAGACGAACTCCGCGCTGACGCCTGTCAGGCCGCTCAGCGCCGCGGTGCAATCCTGATCACAATTGGAGCCAGGAAATCGGATAACCGCGAACTTCACGCACCGCCCTCAGACATGGTTTTTAATTCGTAGTCTTCGATCACCGGATTGGAGAGGAGATCTCGACAGATTCGATGGAGCCGTGATTCCATCCCCGGCTCATCTCCGTCCAGTTCGATTTCTAAATACTTGCCGATCCGAACGCTACGCACTTCCGGCATCCCCAGGTGCTGCATCGCGTCGCGGACTGCCGCACCTTGAGGATCGAGCACGGCGGCTTTGGGTGTAACGATGACCTTCAATTTCATCAGCTCCAATATTGCCGCAGCCGCAGTCCCAACAAGCGCAATGTGGCGCGACGATCGCCTTGTCCTCAAGGCAATCGGAACGCTAGGCTCTTCCCATGAAGATCCCCCATCTGGTGTGTGCCGCGATGATGCTGTTTTTGTCAGAAACACACAATGCGTTAGCCCGTCCCATAGCGCTGGTCGGTGGACGACTTATCGACGGGTTTGGCGGCCCACCGCTCGCTAATAGCGTAATTATCATCGAGGACGAGCGGATCACCGCCGTGGGAACAATCGGTGCGCTGGCGGTTCCACCGGATGGAGAAGTGATCTCGACCGAGGGAATGTCGGTCCTGCCCGGGCTTTGGGATTGCCACGTCCACACGATGCTGCTTGGCCACAGCGATTATGAGCATTGGGACAAGACCTACCTGAAGCGTCTCGGGAGCGAGATCATGCCGGCGGCTGCGCACCAATTGCTCATGGCGGGCGTGACCAGCGCGCGCGACCTCGGGGCTCCGCTGAAGGAGAGCATTGAAGTGCGCGATCGGATTAATCGTGATGAGCTCCCGGGCCCGACGCTTTACGTTTCGGGTCCTTTCATCCAACACGAGCCATATCCCGGCACCGAGGCGTTTCGGTGGGGAGTGAAGGGGGCAAACGATGCGAGGGCAAAAGTAAAGCAGCTTGCCGATGCTGGTGTGAACATTATCAAGCTGATCGATCAAGACCAGATGACGATCGACGAAGTGCAGGCGGTAGTGGCCGAAGCACACGCGAGGAAGCTGCCGGTAGTGGCGCATTCGCATCGGCCAGAGGAGATCAGGCGGGGACTAGCCGCGGGCGCGGATTGCTTCGAGCACACCGGACTGGCCATGGCTCCCGAGTTGCCCGCTGATATCCGAACTATGATTGCGGAAAGGACCGCAAAGATGAGTCTGGGCCCGCTTTTCTGGTGCCCCACGATCGAAGGGCTTCTCAATTACGAGTATCTCCGCGATAATCCCGAGCAGCTCGACGATCCAGCCTGGCAGCTGGATGTGCCTGCGGACATCGTTGCAGACATCGCGGCTTCCATCGCCCATCCCGGAGAGCTGCCTTACTATCAGATCACGCCGCTGCGCCGCCCGACAGTCAGCAACAAGTTCAAACAGCTCCAGGATAGTGGCGTCGTGATGTTGATCGGAACCGACAGCGGAATCCCGATGAAGTTTCATAGCAGCTCCACTTGGAGAGAGCTGGATGCGTGGGTCAATCGCCTGGGCGTTGATCCGATGACCACCCTCCGCGCGGCCACCTACTGGCCCGCGGTGATGATGAAGGTGGACAAAGATTACGGGTCCGTCAGCACTGGTAAGTTCGCGGACATCATTGCTGTCAAAGGGGATGTGTTGCGCTACATCGATCTACTCCAGCGCGTCGACATTGTGATCAAACACGGCAAACGCTACAAGTAGCTGCGGAGCGCTCGAAACTTTCAGCGGCCGTTCTCAACCTTCGCGCACGACGTCGTGGGCAGCCTTATCGCTGCGCAACCCGAGAAAGACAGGCTGCCGCAGCTTCCCGTCCCGTGTCCATTCCGCAAACTTCACCTGACATACCAAGACGGGATTAATCCAATGGCAGCGACGCATGATCGCCGGCGTGATGCCTTGAACCCAGGCGCCACCCTGTTTTGAAGGCAGGTCAGCGAAGGGACAGTCATCGCGACGTTCCCCCTGGAACTGCTTATGCAAAGCAGCGAGTAGCTTCGTGTTAAATCCTGTTCCTACTTTTCCGGCGAACAGGAGACGATCATTCTCATAGTAGCCGACCAGGAGCGCCCCAAAGTAATTCCGCGCGCCCGCTGGCGGAGTGTAACCTCCAATCACAAATTCCTGCTCGTTGGAAACCTTCAACTTGATCCAGGCACCGCTCCGGCGAGCCGGCTCGTAAACAGAACCGCGTAGCTTACCAATTATTCCCTCCAAGCCCCGCCGCTTTACCTCGCTAAGGAGCTTTGCCGGATCCGAACCGATTTCACCTGAGTAACGAACCGGTTCCTTGGCTTCCCGGCAAAGCTGCTGGAGCCAATCCTTCCGCTTTTCCAGCCGTTGATTCAGAAGCAAGTGCCCGCTCGCCTGGAGCAGATCGAAAACGTAAAAGTGAACGGGATGTTCCTTGCCACCCGGCATCTCGCGCCCTTGCAGAAGTTGGAAGGACGACCGGCCTTGCTTGTCGAGCGCAACGACTTCTCCATCGATGACGCA
>JACDBM010000089.1 GCA_013694945.1 Chthoniobacterales bacterium | reverse complement strand
CGTTGCGATTGGCAATCGTCAGGGTAACTCGATCTTTGTCAGCATTCACTTCAACGATTCGAGCCGCCGCGCAATCCGGGGGTTCGAAACCTACTATTCGTCGCCCCATGCCTCCGGTCTGGCACGGCGCATCCAGCAGAAGCTCCTCACGATGCCGGGGGCGGCGAATCGCGGCGTGCGCACTGCGAACTTTCGTGTTCTGCGGAACGCGGCGTATCCCTCCGTGCTCGTGGAATGCGGCTTCCTGAGCAATCGGAGCGAGGGCGGCCGGGCGGGCAGCTCGAGCTATCGCGAGTTGCTGGCCGACAGGATTTCCGAAGCCATCGTGGAAGAACGCTACGGGGCGGGCGTCTATGACGCTCCGCCGCGTCTCGGTCCGCCCCCGAGTGTGTTCCAGGCGGATGCGACTGACGTGACCGGTTCAAGTTCCGGCGGGGCCAGCGGCACGCGGTAATCGCCGCCACAAATCAGCCGATTTCGTATCTACGCATCATGATGCGTAGATTTGATGCTTGCTGCCTGGGCGAACGGGGCGTTAATTGAAAGCCGCCGATGTCAACGGAAGTTTTGCACCCATTCGAGGCCTTGCTGCGGGAGCGCATTGTCGTGCTCGACGGCGCCATGGGCACAATGGTGCAGCGTTACAAACTAGCGGAAGCGGAGTTTCGCGGTGAACGGTTCCGCGATTGGAAGGGCAAAGACCTCAAGGGGAATAATGAACTTCTGCTCCTCACGAAACCAGAGGTCATCCAAGAGATTCACACGCAGTATCTCGAAGCAGGCGCTGATCTCATCGAGACGAATACATTCAGCGCCACCACGATTGGCCTGCACGATTTCCTCTTTCGCGAAGCACCGGCAGCCGGGCGCAAGGATCCCGAGTTCTTTCAGCGCGTCGTCGATGATGCGGACCTGCGGGTGCTCACGCAGGAAATGAACGTGGTGGCCGCGCGCGTGGCGCGAAAGGCTGCGGAAGAGATCGCGACCAAGACAAACCAGCGGCGGTTTGTAGCGGGTTCGCTTGGGCCGATGCCGGTGACGGCTTCCATTTCGCCCGACGTGAATGACCCGAGCTTTCGCGCAGTCACATTCGACCAGATCCGGCAGTCGTATTCCGACCAGGTGCTGGGGCTGCTTGAAGGCGGCGTGGACATGCTCCTGGTGGAGACTGTCTTCGATACTCTGAATGCCAAGGCCGCGCTGGTGGCAATCGCGGCAGCGTTCCAGCAAGCCGGGCATCGGGTGCCGCTGATTGTTTCCGGAACTGTTACTGATCTCTCGGGCCGAATGCTGAGCGGGCAAACGGTTGAAGCGTTTCTGATTTCGATTGGGCACGCGACCCCTTTGGTCGCCGGGTTGAACTGCGCTTTGGGACCGAGGGAGATGCGGCCTTACATCGAAGAACTCGCGCACAACGCGCCGTTTTACACGATCGCGTATCCCAATGCCGGTCTCCCCGATCCACTTTCCGAGACGGGCTTTCCAGAAACGCCGGAGAGTCTGGCGCCGCAGCTACGGGAGTGGGCCGCGAACGGCTGGTTAAATGTGGTCGGCGGGTGCTGTGGAACCACTCCGGATCACATTCGCCGCATCGCGGAGATGGTGCGCGAATGTCCCCCGCGAAAGTGGGAACCGCCTCACCCCAACGAGAATCGAGAGAGCAAGGTCTGTCCCACCTTAAAACTGTCCGGTCTCGAGCCACTGAACATCACACCCGACATTGGTTTCGTGGTCGTGGGCGAACGAACCAACATCACCGGCTCGCCACGTTTCTCAAAGCTGATCCTCGGCGGCGACTTCGACGGAGCCGTGGCGGTGGCGCGCCAGCAGGTGAAAGGCGGCGCTAACATCCTCGACGTGAACATGGACGAGGGCATGATCGATTCCGAAGCGTCGATGCGCCGCTTCCTGAATCTAATCGGGAGCGAGCCGGAAATTTCCCGCATCCCGCTCATGATTGACAGCTCGAAGTGGAGCGTGCTCGAAGCGGGATTGCAGTGCGTGCAGGGCAAGCCGGTCGTGAATTCGATCAGCCTGAAGAATGGCGAAGCGGAGTTTCTACGACAGGCAGGACTCGTTAGGCAATTTGGCGCCGCTATGATCGTGATGGCCTTTGATGAGCAGGGTCAGGCGGATAATTACAAGCGTCGCATCGAGGTTTGCGCGCGGGCTTACAAGCTTCTGACGGAATTAGCAGAAATCCCTGCCTCCGACATCGTCTTCGATCCGAACGTGCTCACCGTCGCGACCGGGCTGGAAGAACATCGGAATTACGGCGTTGATTTCATCAACGCGGTCCGTTGGATCAAAGATAATCTCCCGGGAGCCCGCACGAGCGGCGGGATCAGCAACATCTCCTTCTCTTTCCGCGGCAACAATGCCGTGCGCGAGGCGATGCACGCGGCCTTTCTTTATCACGCGATCAGGGCAGGTCTCGACATGGGGATTGTTAACGCGGGCCAACTCGCGGTTTACGAAGAGATCGAGCCCGAATTGAGAACGCGGGTGGAAGA
>JACDBM010000078.1 GCA_013694945.1 Chthoniobacterales bacterium | reverse complement strand
GAGTTTTTCGCCCGCGGCACACAGGTCATCTGCACGATCGAGGACCACGTTCTGCACAACGGTTTCGGCTGCGCGGTCATGGAGCATTTGCAGTCCGAGATGATCACCACACCGGTTGTGCGGATCGGCTGGCCCGATCAATTCATTGAGCACGGCACGATCCCGATCCTGCGCCAAAAGCACGGCATCACCGCCAACGCGCTAGTGGAAAAAGTGCTGCCGCTCCTCCAGAAGACGAGCCGCCAGACGCAACCCAGCGCGGCCTGATTAATCGCTCAAATAAGCCGCCGTTGCGTCCAGGAGCGACTCCATCGTTTCTTCCGATGCCAAACCAATGATCTCGTGCAAACGAGCTTTGCTGACCTGGCGTAATCCCGGAATGATCGCGAAACTCGGCTTCTTCGTTCCCAGCGCGACCCCCACGCGCAACGGCCAAATCTCCGGCGCGCGGCTCGAGAGTGGAATGATTACAACCGTCTGGAGAAATTCATTTTGAGTCGTGTTCGACACGATGATGCCGGGACGGGTTTTGCCCATCTCGGGCGGAAATGTATCGGTGAGGTTTACCCACACTACGCTCCCGCGTCTCATTTCTTTCCGCGGCGCGGCGGCCGCGAGAGCGGGGCGGCTTCCCATTCTTCCTCCGCTTCCCGTTCGTCAGGCCGGCGCGCGAGCAGCGCGACATATGCTTCCGCCGCCCGTCTCATTTTCCGACGTCGCAGATCCTGCCTGAGCGCGCTTCGAACAAAGCTGCTCAAAGTCTGCCCGGCAGGCTTTGCCTCCGCGATCTCTCGCAGCATCTCTGCGTCTAGCTTCACGGTAGTCGCGCTCATACCCAGATGGTATACCAATCAGGGTTTCGAAAGTCAATGAGCGCGATTGAGGCCGCCGGCCTGACGAAAGTTTACCGCACCTACAAAAAGGAGAGCGGTCTCCGCGGGTCGCTCAAAGGATTAATTCGGCGGAAGTACGACGAAACGCGCGCGGCGGACGACGTCACCTTCTCAATTGAGGAAGGCGAGCTGGTCGGCTTTCTCGGCCCGAATGGCGCCGGCAAGACCACCGTCTTGAAGATGCTCTCTGGGCTGCTGAACCCGAGCGGGGGCCAGGCTCGCGTGCTGGGATTCGTTCCCTGGGAACGCAAGAACGAGATGAAGCGCCAGTTCGCGCTCCTCATGGGGCAGAAGAATGCGCTCTGGTGGGACCTGCCCGCGCAGGAATCGCTCGAACTGAACCGCGCGATCTATGCAATAGATCGACGCCGTTTCAGGAAGGTGGTCGGCGGCCTCAGTGAGCTGCTCGAAGTGCAGGACAAGATGAACGTGATGGTGCGCGAACTCTCGTTAGGCGAGCGGATGAAAATGGAGCTGATCTCCGCGCTGATCCATGAGCCGCGCGTGCTCTTTTTGGATGAGCCGACGATCGGGCTGGATGTCGTGAGTCAGAAGCGGGTGCGCGAATTTCTGCGCGTCTACAATCAGGACCACAAGATCGTAACGATGCTGACCAGCCATTACATGCAGGACATCGAGGAGCTCTGCCATCGCGTCATCATCATCGATCACGGCAAAATTTTCTTCGATGGCCCACTCGATGCAATCATCGATCGGTTCTCGGGGGCGAAGATCGTCAGCCTCACCTTCGAGGAGACAGCCGCCCGTGATTTTTCGGTTTTCGGCGAGGTCGTGGAGCAGACGCCAGTCTCCGTGCAGCTCAAGGTGCCGCGCGCGAAAGTGACGGAGACATGCCGGCAACTGCTGGAGAACTGCAAGGTAACGGACATCAACGTGCAGGAGCTGCCCGTCGAGGAAGTGATCCGTCAGCTATTCGGAGAGCGGACGACGTTGAGTCATGCGGACGCTGCGGAACGAATGGCGAACGCCTAATAGCGGACGAGCGTGCCCTTCAGCTCGTGGACGTAAGCCGGGTTGATCTCGAACGCCGTAGCCGGCATTTCCGCCGTCCCGACTTCCTCCAGGAACGGCGCGGTTTCGAGCAATCCAACCGAGATCAAGCCATTCAGGACATCCGTGATGTCCTCCGGATCCATCCGCGTCTGCTCCAGAATCTCCGATCCGAGCTTTGATTCGGCGAATCCGATCGCGCGAATCACATTAGCCTCGCGGCCGGTGAGCTTGATTTTCCGCATGCCTGCGTCCGAGCAGCTTCTATACCGGTGGCCTGCGCCGAAAACCGGCGGTTTCAGGCTCCGCCACCTTTTAACTCAGGCAAAATGCTCTGGAGCATCGCTGCTTCGAAGGTCGGATAACGCGGGCGCCAGCCAATGTTTTGCAGCTTCTCGCTCGAGACACGTTTATTGCTATTACCGCGCTTTCGCTCCGCCGGCGCGGAGCCGGTAGGCGGCAGCGGCCTTTGCAAAGTCGAAGCGAGCCACTCGTAACATTGGCGCTGCGTGGTGGGATGAT
>JACDBM010000356.1 GCA_013694945.1 Chthoniobacterales bacterium | reverse complement strand
GCGACAGAGCCAATGATCAAGCCGGCCGCAACCGTGGTGCGCATTGTGAGCGCCTCGCCGGCAAAGACGGCGCCCAGAATGACCGCCACGATGGGATTCACGTAGGCGTAGGTCGCGACCTTGGCAGGGTCGCAGTGGCGCAGCAGCCAAATGTAAGCAGTAAAGCCAACGATCGCCCCGATAAGCACGAGATAAATCCAAGCGCCGAAGGAGAGCCACGTTACGCGATGCAGATCGAAATGTTGGTGCTCGCCCCGGGCGAGACCGCAAAGGAACATGAGCGCGCCACCGCAAAGCATCTGCTGACCAGCGGCGAGAAATGGCGAGGGCGCGTTTTTCGCCCGACGCGAGTAGAGCGAACCCGCAGACCAGGAAAAAGCGGAGAAGAGCAGAATGAGCATCCCAGCGAGCGCATGCGGATGTTCCGGGGAGGCGAAGTGCAGGGAGGGCCAGAGCAGAATTGCCACGCCGCAAAAGCCGCCGGCCAGACCAAGCCAGACGATGCGAGTGGGGCGGGGCGCGGAGCCGGTAAGCCAGCCGAGAAGCGCGATGTAGATCGGAACTGTGGCGATGACAACCGCGGCGAGTCCCGAGGCGACGAACTGCTCCGCGAGCGTGACCCCGCCATTCCCGCCGAGCAGGAGCGCAGCTCCGACGATGGCCGCGGTCCGCCAGTCCGCCCAGCCGGAACGCGCCGCGCCTTGTAGTCGTGCGAAGGCGTACAGGAGCATGCCCGCCGTGAAGTAGCGCGATCCGGCCATGAGCAGCGGCGGAATGGATTCAATCGCAAACAGAATCCCTAGGTAGGTCGAGCCCCAGATCACATACAACGCCGCGAAGGCGCTGATGATTGCAATCTTCGGCGGAGGTTTCATGGACGAGACGAGCGCATTTCGCTGATTAAAAGCAAGGTGCGCACGTCAATCGCGGAGGCGATCGATGTCCCGAGCTTGCGAAGCGCCGCCGAAGGCACCTCACCGGCAGAGGTCGGAGGACGTATCGTACAGTGCGCGACGAAGAAGTCAGCGCGGGTGCGCGTTAGGTCCGCCTGCCGAAAATCATCCGATAGATCAGCAGGAGAATCATTGCGCCAATCACCGAGAAGATGAAACCCGCAGCCTCCCCGGGCCCATACCAGCCGAGAGCCTGACCCAAATAGCTGGCGAGGAAGGAACCGGCGATACCGAGCAATATCGTGATGATGCAACCGCCCGGATCACGGCCGGGCATGAGGAGCTTGGCGACGACGCCGATCACGGCGCCGATGATGATAGTCCAGAGAAGTGCTGTCATGAGTTCGGAAGAGTATCGGGTCCTTTCGAAGTTCGAAACTTTAATCGCTCATTGGGGCAACTTGGTCATCAAGATCACAACTGGATGACCTGCGCCGCATGAATGTCTTCACTGCTCCGCAAAAGGGACAGCAGTTCCTCATTCGGGACGGTATCGAGATTCAGCACAGTCAGTGCGGTCCCGCCCGCTTCGTTCCGGCTCAGGGACATGGTGGCGATATTAACGCCGTGATCGCCCAGGAGCGTGCCGACGCGACCCACAATGCCAGGTCGATCCGTGTTCTCGAGAACCAAGACCACGCCCTGCGGACGGGCTTCGACCGGGCGGCTGTTTACGCTCACGATGCGCGGCGTGGCGCCGAAGAACGCGCCTGCTACGGCCACATTTTTGCCTTCTGCCGTGACGGAAAGTTCCAGCAGATCAGTGTAATCGCCGAGCGCGCTCAGGCGCGTTTCTGTGACCTTCAGCCCCAGACTCTCAGCGTAGGCGGGCGCGTTCACCTCGTTCACTTCGATGCCTCCCGCCTTTTGCAGAAAGCCCTTCAAAACCGAGCGGGTGATGGCGGTCGTGTCCACCTCGTTCACTTTGCCGCTGTAGTTGATGTTCAAGTGATCGACGCGTTTTGGAGCCAACTGCGAGAGGAAACGGCCGAGCCTTTCTCCGAAGCGCAGATGCGGACCAATGATGGCAAGCGTCTTCGCGTCGAGATTCGGCATGTTGACGGCGTTTCGAATCGTGCCTTCGAGCAAGGCAGAACGAATCGACTCCGCGATCTCGATCCCGACGCTTTCCTGCGCCTCCGCCGTCGAAGCACCGAGGTGCGGCGTGAGGACAAGATTCGGTAACTCCCGAAGCGGCGAATCGATCGGCAGCGGCTCGGTCTCGAAGACGTCAAGCGCGGCCGCCGCGACATGCCCGCTGCGGAGCGCGTCCACGAGCGCAATCTCATCGATCAGGCCTCCGCGCGCGCAATTGATGATGCGAACACCGCGCTTGGTTTCGCGCAGTCGCCTCGCGTTCAAAAGATGATGCGTCTCGGGCGTGAGCGGCGTATGCAAGGTGATGAAATCCGCCTCCCGCAGGAGATCGCCCAGGCTGTCGACGAGCTCGACCTGAAGCGCGCGCGCTCTGGTCGCGGCGAGATAGGGATCGAACGCCAGGACGCGCATGCCGAAAGCGATGGCGCGGCGGCTGAGCTCGCTTCCGATGCGGCCCATGCCAATGATACCTAACGACTTGTTGTAGAGCTCGACACCTTGAAATTCTTTCCGGCTCCATTTGCCGTGACGGACCATCGCATCCGCCTGCGGGAGCTTGCGCGCCGCGCAAAGGAGAAGAGAAAACGCATGCTCGGCGGTGGAGATCGTGTTGCCGCCGGGTGCATTCATCACGATCACGCCGCGCCGCGTTGCCGTCTCGACGTCAACGTTATCAACGCCAACACCGGCCCGGCCGACGACGCGGAGCTTTGCCCCAGCCCGCAGCACGTCAGACGTTACTTTCGTCTCGCTGCGCACCACGAGCGCGCTGAATTCCGGGATCATCGCGATCAGCTCGCTTTGCGTTGGCCCTTGCTGGACGATGACCTCGAGCGCGCCCTCGCGACTGAGTTCCTCCACCCCGCGCGGCGAAATGGGATCTGCGATCAGTACTTTTGGGGATTGCATATGTTTCTTTTAGCCAAAGATAACGAGTCGGATCTCGTCTGGCAGTTGCTCGGTGACATTCGTGACGACACTGCCGCGGAGCAAGTGAGCCATCGCACTGCGCTGCGATGCGCCAATCATCAGGTAATCGACACCCATCGTGGCGGAGAGATCCAGAATCGTAGCGGCCGCGTTCTCGCTCACGGCGTAAACGGGCAAAACGCAGACGCCACGTTCCTCGCCTTCTTTCAGCACGAGCGACATGATCGCGTTCGCCTCCGGGTCCTCCTGCCAACGGGCGCGGCGGCCGAGGGCCGTCGGAGCGGCCGAGAAGTAAACCGCGACCTCTTTGACATAGAGGACGCAGAGCACCGCCTTTCGCAGTTGCGCCTCGTCCAAGGCAAACCCGAGCACCGGCGTAATGCCACGTGCCGCCACCATGATTTTTTGCCCCTCGCCGATGCGTGGTAGCACGGCGGACGAAAGTTCCGGCGTCACCATGGCGGCGACTCCGCGCGTCACGGTTACAGTCTTCAATCCGGAGAGCTTGTGAGAATAGGCGCGCAATCCATAACCCACCCCAAGGACACAGAGCGCGAAGAAGAGCGCGTCAGGTTTGGTTTTTGCGATGGTCAATTCCACCGCAGCCAGGACCACGAAGGTCAGTCCCATGATGCCGCGCTCAAACCAGCGCAAATCGAGACGCTTGTTGAACGTGCATGCACCCAAATTGACCGCGATGGCGCCGACGACTCCGATGGCGTAAAGGCCAGCCAAGCCTTCGAACTGCTTCGTGACCGCGAGAATCACAATCGGAATTCCGGTTGCGACGCAAAGCGGGATGAAAGGAACGCCGTGGCTGTTTAAACGTGCGAGCTGGCGCGGCATCTCGCCATCCTGCGCCATCATGTAGATGACGCCGATCAGCGCCACGATCGCCGTGTTGACCGCGCTGAAGAGGAGCAGACCAAAGACGACACCGACGATGATTCCGAAAACCGCGCCCGCGCCCGGACCGATCACGAGCGAACCGTAGTGCTCAGCGAGAAACCGGAGCATATCTTCCTTATGCGCCTGGAGCTGGTCGGAGAAGGTGTTTGGCAGGGAGAGCATCGCCCAACCGAGGAGCGCGGTGCCGATGACTACTTCGATGGCCACTGGCACGATCGCCTTTGTGGCAGTGCGCGTGACCTTCGGTTTATCCGCCGTGGAATCCGCGTCGGCTTTCATCACGCCAGTGATATTGGCGACGGCTTCCACTCCACTGAGCGCGAGAATCACTCCGACAAATGCCACCCACGTGTGACTGAGATCGGCATGGCGCGGCTCGAGATGCGCGAGGGTGAGATGCGGCGCGCTCAAACCAATGATGAGGAGCACCACCAGAACCGCTGGAACCGCCAGCCAGAGCGAAACGCTCCCGCTGTGCTTCGGTCCAAAGAAATTGATCAGGCCGACGAGGAAGATCAACACCATGGTGGCGACCTGGGCGTAGCGCGTTGGGATTCCTAGATAACTCACGGCGGCCCAGCCGCTCAGCGCCGCGGTGACCATGAAGTTCGCGACGAGCAAGAGCGCCCCGGTCGAGGCAAGAAAACGGCTCTGCCTTCGCGCCGCGGAATAGACGCCACCACCGTCGGGGAAATGCTTGCAGACGATGATGTAATCGTAGGCGACCACCGCCGTCAGCACGCAGACTGCCAGAATAATCGGCAGCGATGAGAAGCCGGCCGCGATGAAGGCAAGGCCGATGACGTAAGCCTTGCTTGTTCCCCAATCGCCATAAAGCAGGGCCGCCGCGCGTTTCCAATCGACGTTACGCGGCCGGTGAACGCCGGGCGCAAGAACAGGTGTAGCCATGTGATGAGACTCAGCGTGGGCCGGTCTTAGCCGAAGATGGCCAGCTCGATGGAGTGAGGTAATTGCTGAGCCACGCTCGTTGCTACGCTGTCGCGAAGGAGATTTTCCAAGCTATGTCGTTGGCTAGCTCCAATCACCAAATAGTCAACGCCTATCGTCGCGCAGAGATGGGTGAGCAATGGCTGCTGGCGGCGCTCCTCACAAGAATACGTCGACCAGTTTCTCAGAAAAGACGCTCCCAAATCCGCGTAATCTGCGCAATGTTCTGGACGAATATCTTCGCGAAAATTAAGAGCTCGCGGCAGGTTCGCCGCTTAGCGCGTTCTCCCATTGCCACCCTCATCTCCAGCGGTGAAGAATGCCCAAGTGAACACGGGAAAAGCCTCCGCTTTACAAACCGCCTTTCGCAGATTCGCCGGCTTTCTGCGTCGCCTCCCATGCCGACCAATGTTGCTCATCGCGGCTGCGTGTCTGCTCCTTCGGGAAGAGTTCCCATTTTCGCACTTTCCCATGTACTCCAGCTTCGGACGCACGACTTACTATGTCTACGTGGCGGACGGCGCGGACCGTCCGCTCCCCACGGTCAAGACCTTCGGGGTGAGCACACCGACGCTGAAGAAGATGTACGAAAGCGAAGTGCGTAAGGAGATGAAGCGCACCGCCGCGTCGCGGCAGGGCCTTGCGATCGAGCTGCGGCGGCCGGCCGGCCAAAGGATACTGCACCGCTTGTTGAACTCTCCCCGCGTGCGGCGAAGCGGGAACACCCCGCCTGTTGGCCTGCGTCTCTATGAGGTGAGGATCTCCCTGGAGCGAAGAGAATTTCAGAAGAGAAGTGAATTGATTGCCGAGCTCTTATGACGTGGGGTTCAACCATTCGTCATGCGGGCTTCGAAAAGCTCGCCATGCGCTTGCTCTTCGCGTGGGTGGTTGGGAATCACATCCCTAACGTCCTTCCCTTCCAGGGTCTTCCCGCCCCGAACGGCGCGGCCCGATTTCTCAACCTTTCCGTGCTTCTCGATCCTCGAGTCCTGGCGGGGTGCCGTTACGTGCTCTACGCGGCGCTCGTTCTCTACGTGCTGCGAATCGGATGGTCCTTCGCCCTACCTTACATGACGTTCCTGAGCATCGCGGTCGGGAGCGTGATCAATTCACAGGGCGCGATCTCGCATCACCTTCAGATCGTTTCGCTCGTGCTCCTGGCGCAAACTGGGGCGCATTTCCGCAGCCTCTTCGGCCGGAGCCGGGGCCGGGCACGCGAAGAGATTGGGCGGCGCGAAGATCGGTTGATCGCGTGGTCCCAGCAGGCGATTGCCGCTACGTATCTTGTCTCAGCTCTGACGAAGCTGATCCACACGAAAGGCGCCTGGATCCTGCAAAGCCCGATGATCGCCGTGCAGATCGTCAAGACAACGGAGCAGAGCTATTTCAATCAGCTCGATCCGGCCGCATTGGCGACTGGGGTGGCGATGGCTGAATGGTTGGCGCATCATCCGCTGCTCGTTGCGCTCACTTTGAGCAGCGGATTGGTGCTGGAATTGGCGGCGCCAGTGCTCCTTCTCGGACGCGGATACGCACTGTTTTATGGCCTGGCGCTGATCGCATTCCACGAAACCGTCGGTCGCGTGATGCGGCTACATTTCATTAACAACCAGTATCTGATTTGGATTTATCTAGTGAACGTCGCGTACTGGACCTCGTTCGCATTTCGCGCCATTCGAACGCGTGTTGCGCGGCGACAGGCTGCGTGAGACGGCGACTTCAGGGCCCCGCAATTGGGTTCGTTCGCGCAGAATGCGCCAAGCAGCACGCCCGCCTAGCCGCCCGTTGGATCGATCAATCCAAAATCGCCGCTCTTGCGCCGGAAGAGAACATTGAGGCGTGAACTGCGCGGATTCATAAAGACGATGAACTGCCGGTGCGACATCTCCAGCTGCAGGACGGCCTCATCCACAAACATCGGCTTCACGGGATAACGCTCGGTTCGCACAACCGGATGGTGATGGCCATTCTCCTCGCCTTCCAACTCGACCGGCTCCGTGTCGAGAACATGCTCCTCCAGATGATGAATGATGTCTTTGCGCGGCCGATGCTTTTTCATGAGCCGCGTTTTGTACTTCCGCATCTGCCGCGCCACCTTGTCGGCCACCGCATCGATCGCGGCATACATGTCGTTCGTCTCCTCACACGCTTCGATCGTGATGTGATTCGAGCAAACCAGGACCACCTCCGCCGAGTGACGGTATTTCGCTACTTCCAGAATAACGTGCGCTTCGATAATCTTCGGGTAATCGAGATGCAGGCTCTCGATTTTCTTCGTCACGTAGTCGTTGATCGCTTCGGTAATCTGGAGATGGCGGCCGGTGACTTTGACCGGCGGGTGGGCATTGGCTGTTATCACGCGCTTCCTTTCGTTTACATCCGGAACCGCTCGCCGAGGTAGAGCTGGCGGCTGATTGGATCGTTGATGAGAAAATCTTTCGTGCCTTCGCTTTCCACACGCCCCTCGAAAATCAGATAAGCCCGATCCACGATGGAGAGCGTCTCGCGGACGTTGTGGTCGGTGATCATAATCGCCAGGCCGGACTTGCGCAGATTCACCACAATCTGCTGCACATCGTAGACCGCGATTGGGTCGACCCCGCTGAACGGCTCGTCGAGCATGAGAAGGCTCGGCTGAGTGACGAGTGAGCGGGCGATCGTCAGCCGCCGCTTCTCACCACCGCTCAGGGTTAAAGCGATATTTTTCGCCAGTTTCTCGATGCCGAATTGATGCAGGAGCTCGTCGCAGCGATGCCGGCGCTCCTGCCGGGACAAAGGCAGG
>JACDBM010000051.1 GCA_013694945.1 Chthoniobacterales bacterium | reverse complement strand
TGGCGACTTGTTCGGGTGTACCCACAGCGACGATCTCTCCACCCGCCGCACCAGCTTCCGGACCGATATCGACGATGTAATCCGCCTCCGCGATCACGCTCAGATTATGTTCGATCACGATGACGGTGTTGCCCTCGTCGACCAGCCCATGCAGCACCTTCAGGAGCAATTCCACGTCCGCCATGTGCAATCCAATCGTCGGCTCCTCCAGCAGGTAGAGCGTCGATTTCGGTTTCCGCATTTTGCGAATGCGCTCGTTCTGCGCCCGGCCGATTCCGCGCGTGAGTTCTGTCACCAGCTTGAGGCGTTGCGCTTCACCGCCGCTCAAGGTGGGGCTGGGCTGGCCCAGCTTAAGATAACCGAGACCGGTCTCAACGAGGAGGTTCAGTGGCCGCGCAATCTTCTGGTTCGCCGCGAAAAGTTCGGCCGCCTGCTCGATCGTCATCTCCATGACGTCGCCGATGCTTCGATCATTGTAGAGCACCTCGAGCGTCTGCGGATTGTAACGCCGCCCGCCGCAGTCTTCGCAAGGCACATAGCTGCTCGGCAGGAAACTCATTTCCAGTTTGATCACGCCCTGGCCCTTGCAGGTCTCGCAACGACCGCCCTCGGTGTTGAAGGAGAAGCGCGCGTTGCTATAACCGCGCACCCGCGAAACCGGCAATTGCGCGAACAAATGGCGGATCTCGTCGAAAACTTTGATGTAGGTCGCGGGCGTTGAGCGTGACGTTTTGCCGATGGGCGACTGGTCCACTTCGTAAACCGTTTCGAACGCGTCCGCGCCCTTAATCTGGGTTGCGTGAGCGTCTAGCCCGGCGGCGAAAGCGTCGCGCTTTCGCGAACTTGCGAAAGATTGTTTCGGCGAGACGCCCACTCTACGCAGACAATCGCGCACCGCCGGGAGCAATACTGAACGCATCAGGGTGGATTTACCGGAACCGGAAATTCCGGTGATGACCGACAGGCGATTTAGCGGGAAGCGCGCGTCGACGTTCTTCAAATTATTCGCGGCAGCTCCGCGGATCTCAATCCACTGCTCCACGTCGGCTAACGACCGGCGGCTCTCTCGCGTGGGATGACAGAGCGGCGAGCGCAAACAGCGCCCGGTCTCGGAACCGACGTGGGCCTGGATTTCCGCGAGCGTCCCCTGCACCACCACTTCGCCGCCGTGCATCCCGGCGCCCGGGCCGAGATCGATGATGTGATCCGCGCGGCGCATCGTCTCCTCGTCATGTTCGACCACGACGAGTGAGTTCCCTTTTCCCCGCAAAGCCGCCAATGTTTCGAGCAGTCGAATATTGTCACGCGGATGAAGGCCGATCGTCGGCTCATCCAGGACGTAGAGCACGCCGCGCAAATTCGAGCCAAGTTGCGCGGCGAGGCGAATCCGCTGCGACTCGCCGCCGCTCAAGGTCTTGGCCGAACGGCCCAATGCGAGATAGCCGAGCCCGACGTTTTCCATGAACTCAAGGCGCTGTCGGATCTCGGGAATGAGGTCCGCCGCGATCGTCTTTTGGTGGCCGCGAAAACGCAGCTTGCCCACCGCAGCAGCGGCGGCGCCGGCGGAAAGCGCAGTGAAGTGATCGATGGGACGGCCTTGCACACGGACGTGCCGCGCGACCGCATTCAAGCGTGAGCCACGACACGCGAGACATTCGATCGCTTCCTCCTGATCGACCGCTTCGAATTCGCGATCGGCCGCGACTTCCTGCTCGAGCATCGATTCGCCGGTCTCTTCACTGCCGGTTTGTTTCGCCCGGTTCCAGATTTCACCGAAGCCGCCGCATTCCTCGCAGGCACCGTGCGGTGAGTTGAACGAGAAAAAACGAGGATCGAGCTCCTCGAACGCGCGGCCACAACCGGGACAACTCATCTCCGTGCTCATGACGGTGAGTCGATGTTTCGCGTCGAGCAGGTGCGCGGTGCCGCGGCCAATATCCAGCGCGCGTTGCACGAGATTGCGCGCTTTTAGAATCCGCTTCGCATCGATCGCGCCGACCACGACATCAATCGTGTGCTCCTTGAAGCGCTCCAGCTTCCGGAATTGGCCGATCGGGATCAACTCGCCATCGACAAAGAGCGTGTCAAAGCCCTGCCGTTC
>JACDBM010000039.1 GCA_013694945.1 Chthoniobacterales bacterium | reverse complement strand
GATCCGTCTTTGTTCAGGATCAGTGGGATATGCGCGAAGCGGGGCGGCTGAGCTCCGAGAGCGCGATAGAGCTCGATGTGCTTCGGCGTGTTCGAGAGGTGATCTTCGCCGCGAATCACGTGGCTCATCTTCATCTCGATGTCGTCCACGACGTTGACAAAATGGAAAATCCACGAGCCGTCTGGACGGCGAATAGTCAGATCGGGATGCGTCTCCGGATTGGTGAGGTCGAAATCGATTCGGCCACAAACGATGTCGTCGACCATGACGTGCTCGCGCGGTGAACGGAAGCGTAGCGCGCCAGCATCGTCGTAGACATAACCGGCCTCCTGCAGCCGTCGCAAATGCCTCTCGTAAATCTCGTCGCGCGCACTTTGGAAATATGGGCCGAAGTCGCCGCCGACGTGCGGGCCTTCATCCCACTCCAGCCCGAGCCAGTGCAGTCCATCGTGGATCGCGGCCGCTGCTTCCTCCGTATTCCTGGATTTATCGGTGTCTTCGACGCGAAGGATAAAGACGCCGCCGTGGTGCCGCGCGAAGAGCCAGTTGAACAGCGCAGTCCGCGCGCCGCCGATATGCAAATAGCCGGTCGGAGAAGGAGCAAAGCGAACACGGATTTCGGGATTCATTGGGGGGCGGAACTTAGCCACGGACGAACGCTGATGAAACAGTGAGGTGCATCGCCTTTACTCGACGAACAACTCCCCCGAACGGCGGCGTGCATGCCGATCGCCGGGCAAGTTGATCTTCGCTGGGCCACAAGCGGGATCGAGTAAAGCGCGCGCGCTTTCGATCAGCTCGAAACCGATGTCCGGAACGGCATGCTTGCGCAGCCAGTCACGAAGGGCGCGACGTTGCAGAGCCAGCGGAAGCTTGCGCACGCTCGCGACACGCAGCTTCTCGAAGCTGCGAAGCTCCGGCGGCATCGACTCTTCCAACAGGGCATTCTCTTCCGCCGCGATGACTGCCGATCGCCAGAGACTCTTCCGCACGTTGCGCCCAAGTTCCTTTTCGATGAACGGGAGGATGCGATGGCGAATCCTGTTCCGCGTCGCATGCAGTGCCTTGTTGCTCAGGTCCTCTCGATATTTCAGCGCATGCGTCTTGACATACGCATCGATCTCGTCGCGCCAGACACTGAGCCATGGACGCACGAGCGTCAGTTCGTGGCCGTTCACCGCATGAGTCGAGACGCTGCGGATCGACCTTCTTCCTTCGCTTCCCGTGCCGCGAAAGAGATTGAGGAGAAATGTCTCGACCAAATCGTCCGCGTGATGTCCGAGAAAGACGGTTGAGCAGCGGTGGCGGCGGCTGATCCGGGCAAAAAATTCATGACGCGCCATGCGAGCGGCGGTCTCTATAGACCGCTTGCTCATGATTGCGCGCGCTTTTACATCATCGCTGCCGATTTCAAAGGGCAGTTTCGCTCGCGCGGCGATCTGCTCGACGAAGCGTGCGTCCACTTTTCCGGCGCGGCCTCGCAAGCCATGTTCGAGATGACAGACGATCAGCTTGCGGTAATCCTGCGCCCGAAGCCAATGGAGCAGCGCAACAGAATCCCGCCCGCCGGAAACGCCCACGAGGTATCGTGCATTAACCGGGAAGCCGCCGAGAGCAGCCGTGTCCCAGGCACGTGGCGCAGGAGCGGGGCCGGTCATTGCGTGAGCAGGCCACTGGGTCAGGCGAACGTCAAGCGAGCGGAAGTGTAGAGCACCTTCGCCTGCGGAGGGGCGAAGACTGGATCGGCATTTGACAATGAATGAACGTTCATTCATTGTCGCGGCAAATGCCTCCCCAAACCGAAGCCTCAGCTGATCGCCGCACGCAAATTCTTCGCGCCGCGATGGTTTGCTTCGCCAAGCGCGGTTTTCACCAGACCAGCATGCACGATATCAGCGATGAAGCTGGCATCAGCGTCGGGCTCATCTATCGCTATTTCGCCAGCAAGGAAGCCGTGATTTCGGCCCTTGCCGAAGACCACAAAAAGGAACTTGGGGAATTACTCGAGCGCGCCCGCTCCGCGCCAACGCTGCTCGATTCCCTCGAGATTTTGCTCACGGCTCATTGCTGCGAGAACCAGCCGCAAATGCACTGTGCATTTGTGGTCGACCTCTTTGCGGAAGCCGGCCGCAATCCGAGCATCGCCAATCTCGTGCGCGACGTCTTGGAAACCGGGATGGCCGGCGTGACCGAAGTGATCGCCCGCGCGCCGGAGATGCGCGACCCGCCTCACGGCATGAAGCCGCGCGAAGTCACGGAATTAATTTTCGCCGCCGCTCGCGGCTCAATGATGCGCGACGTCTTAGAACACGCGCAGGTGTCCGCCGCGGAACGTCGAGAACGTCAATTAAAGGTAGTGCGCCAGCTTTGGCGCCTGCTCTTCGCCTATGCCAACGAACCTGCTCTCGCGTAAATCGCCCAGCTCCGCACCGACCGCTCCGCCGCGCAAGCGCGCCCGCGGCGCTGTCTTCAAGGTGATCCTCGCACTCGTAGGGCTTTTTCTGCTCATCGGGGGTATCAAGGCGCTGCAGATCATGACACTCATCAAATCGGGCAGCGCGATGGTTCCGCCAGCGACGACTGTGACGAGCGCGAAGGTCGAACAAGCCGATTGGCAACCGATGATGAGCGCGGTCGGTTCGATTGCACCGGTGCAAGGCGCGACGATTAGCGCGGAGCTCGCCGGAATGGTGACGGAGATTGGGTTTCAATCGGGCAGGCCGGTGAAGAAAGGCGACATCTTGTTAAAGCTGGACGCCCAGGCCGAGCAGGCGCAGCTGCGTTCCGCGGAAGCAGACGCGGAGCTTGCGAAAGCAGACTTCGATCGCGCGCGCGATCTCGCCGACCGGAAAGTGATCTCCCGCGCCGAGTTCGACGTCACGTCCTCGCGGTACACGCAACGAAAAGCAGCCGTGGACAACATGCAGTCGATCATCGCGAAAAAGGAAATCCGCGCGCCCTTTGATGGCATCGCCGGCATTCGCGAGGTGAATCCCGGGCAAATGGTTCCTGCTGGTCAGAACCTCGTCACGCTACAGGCGCTCGCTCAGGTCTTTGTCGACTTTTCCATGCCCCAGCAGCAGCTGGCTGAAATCACGGCTGGTCTGCCCGTGAAGGTCACAACCGACGCGATTGCCGGACGGGAGTTTGACGGCGAATTGACGGCCGTTAATTCCGCAGTCGATCCAGCAACGCGAAGCGTTTCGCTGCAAGCGACGATCGACAATGCTGATCATGCATTGCGTGCTGGAATGTTCGCTCGGGTAAGAGTCCTCCTGCCGCAAAAGGTGCGGACGCTCTTCATTCCGGCGACGGCGGTGTCGTATGCGCCCTACGGCAATTCTGTTTACGTGATCGAGCAGAAGAAAGACGAGAAGAGCGGGAAAGATGCGCTCTTCATCCGGCAGCAATTCATCCGAACGGGTGAAGCGCGCGGCGATTTTGTGGCGGTCACGGAAGGGTTGAAAGCGGGCGATCAAGTTGTCAGCACCGGCGTCTTTAAATTGCGCAACGGAATGGAAGTTGCGGTCGACAACAAGCTCGCACCCAAGCCCGAAGAAGCGCCGAAGCCGGCCGATTCGTAAGTGCGCGTTGTCTTTCCAAGTCCATGAAGACATTCACCGATCTATTCATTCGCCGGCCGGTGCTGGCGTTGGTCGTCAGCCTGGTCATCGTCATTGCCGGGTTGCAGGCGATTTCGTCGCTCAACGTTCGACAATATCCGAAGAGCGATATCGCTTCGGTTACAGTCACCACAGTTTACGTCGGTGCGAGCGCTGAGCTCGTCCGCGGCTTCATCACCACCCCGCTCGAGCGCGCGATCGCCGCGGCCGACGGCATCGATTATCTGCAATCGAAAAGCTCGCAAGGCGTCTCGACTATCACCGCGCGTTTGCGCCTGAACTACGACTCGAACAAGGCCCTTTCCGAGATCAGTTCGAAGGTCAACCAAGTGCGCGGTGATCTCCCGCCGGAAGCCGAAATCCCGGTGATTAACATCGAGTCGGCCGACTCGCAGTTCGCATCCGCGTATCTCAGCTTCAACTCCGATATTCTCGAGGCGAATGAGATCACGGATTATTTGAACCGCGTCGTGCAGCCTCGCCTGACGGCAGTGCAGGGCGTGCAACGCGCCGAGATTCTTGGTGGTCGCACGTTTGCCATGCGCGTCTGGCTGAAGCCGGACCAGATGGCGGCTTTAAACGTCAGCCCCGCGCAAGTCCGCCAAGCGCTCGCGCAAAATAATTACCTGGCGGCGCCGGGAAGTACGAAGGGAGCGCTCGTGCAGGTCAACCTGACCGCGAACACCGACCTGCACACGGTAGAGGATTTCAAAAACCTCGTTATCCGCCAGGAGAATAGCGCGCTGGTGCGGCTTGGCGATGTCGCGGATGTGGTGCTCGGCGCGGAGGATTACAACACGGAAGTGCGCTTCTCAGGGCAGCGCGCGGTCTTCATGGGCATTTTCGTCCTTCCGAATTCCAACTCGATCGACGTCGTGAAACGGGTGCGAGTCGAGATGGAGCAGATCCAGCGCGAGCTGCCCACCGGGATGAAAGGGCTGATTGCCTACGACGGCACGGAATACATCAACACCGCGATCAACGACGTCTTCGTTACGCTGGCCGAGACGCTCGTCATTGTGGTCGTCGTCATCTTCCTTTTCCTCGGTTCGTGGCGCTCCGTCATTATCCCATTTGTCGCTATTCCGATCTCGCTCATCGGCGCCGTCTTCCTCATGCAGGTTTTCGGATTCACGGTGAACCTGCTCACGCTGCTTGCAGTCGTGCTCTCGGTTGGTCTCGTCGTCGACGACGCCATCGTGGTGGTGGAAAACGTTGAGCGTCACTTGCGCGATGGGTTGACGCCGTTGAATGCCGCGCTGCTCGGCGCGCGCGAGCTCGTCGGCCCGATCATCGCGATGACGATCACGCTCGCCGCAGTGTACATCCCGGTCGGGCTGCAAGGCGGACTCACCGGCACGCTCTTCCGTGAATTTGCCTTCACGCTGGCGGGCGCGGTGGCGATCTCCGGCGTCGTTGCGCTGACGCTCTCGCCCGTAATGGCAGCGAAGTTTTTGCGCGAAGGCGACGCCGATCGCGGCTTTGCGGCGCGGGTGAACCGCACCTTCGATCGCGTGCGTGAGTGGTATGGCCGAAAACTCGACGCCACCCTCCAAGTGCGACCCGCGGTTTACACTGCTTGGATAGGCCTCTCGGTTCTGGCCGCGATCTTCTTGAAGATGTCGATGTCGGCGAAGGAGTTGGCGCCGACTGAGGACCAGGGCGTCATCTTCGGCATCGTCCAGGCCTCCGCGAACGGAACGATCGAGCAGACCTCGAGTTTCACTGATGCCGCAGGGAAGATCTTCATGGACTTCCCGCAAACGGAGTTCGTTTTCCAGCTCACCTTTCCCAGTGAAGGGTTCGGCGGAATGGTTTTGAAACCTTGGGACAAACGCGAGGAGACAGCCTTCGACTTGCTCCCGCAGGTGCAAGCGAAGCTCGGCACGATCCCAGGGATCGAGATGTTCCCCGTAATGCCGCCTGCATTGCCGGGCGGCGGGCAATTCCCGATTGAGCTTGTCCTGCTCTCGACGGAGGAGCCGGAGCGGATGCTCGAATTCGCGAAGCAACTCCAGGAGAAGGCGATGGCGAGCAAGAGCTTCTTCTTCCCGCCGATCATCGATACCAAGATCGACCAGCCGCAGGCCGAGATCGTGATCGATCATGACAAAGTGGCAACGCTCGGGCTGAACCTGCAGCAGATCGGCGCCGATATTTCCGCAGCGATGGGCGGCAATTACGTAAACCGCTTCAACATCGCGGGTCGCAGCTACAAAGTGATCCCGCAGGTGAAGCGGACCGACCGCTTGAATCCGGAGCAGCTCAAAGACATCTACGTCAGCGGACCTGACAACAAGCTCATCCCGCTGAGCACCGTCGCGACGATCCAGGAGAAGACCGTGCCCCGCTCGTTAAACCGGATGCAGCAGCTCAACGCGGTCACGATCAGCGGCATGTCTGGGTTACCGATCGATCAAGCTCTCAAGCTTCTCGAGGACGAAGCAGCTAAGATTCTGCCTAAAGGTTACACGATCGATTACACCGGCGAATCGCGTCAGTTGCGCATCGAAGGCGACAAGTTCCTCCCCGCGTTCGGTCTTGCGGTCGTCTTGATCTTTCTGGTCCTGGCGGCGCAGTTTAATAGCTTCCGTGATCCCTTGATCATTCTCCTGGGCTCCGTGCCGCTGGCCATGTTCGGCGCGCTCATCTTCACCTTCCTGAAAATGCCGGCGCCAAATGTCCCGTTCTTCACCAACGGCTGGACGACAACGATGAACATTTATTCGCAGGTCGGCCTCGTCACTCTGGTGGGCTTGATTGCAAAAAATGCCATCCTGATCGTTGAATTCGCAAACAAGCTCCAGCAACAGGGCAGGAGCAAACTTGAGGCAATTTCGCAAGCGTCGCGCATCCGCCTGCGTCCGGTTTTGATGACCACGATCGCAACCGTCGCTGGTCATATGCCACTCGTGTTCGTAACCGGCGCCGGCGCCAAGGCTCGTAACTCGATCGGCTTGGTACTCGTTGGCGGGATGACGATCGGCACCATCTTCACTCTGTTCATTGTGCCGTCGCTCTATGTCCTGCTCGCCAAGACGCACCACGAAGGGCGCGATGAAACTGAGGTGGAGGCGGAGATCGCCGAGGACGCTGCTCCGGAGCCGACGCCCGAATACG
>JACDBM010000036.1 GCA_013694945.1 Chthoniobacterales bacterium | reverse complement strand
TAGCGCCAGCGGGCTCGTGATTTACAGTCGAGCCCGGAACGGTTCAGCACTGCGGGAATTCAAAGGCGTCGGCGTGATCGACGCCATGCCGCAGTTGGTCTTTGCCGTGCTCGACGATAGCGAAGGCTACCCTAGCTTTATGCCCTACACCTCGGAGTGCCGCGTTTTGAAACGCGAGAAAGATTCTGTCCTCGCCTATCAACGGCTTGAGCTGCCATTCGTGAGCGATCGCGATTACACGCTGCGCTCCAGGAACGACCTTTGGATCGGTCCTGAGGGCACGATTTATCGCATCAGGTGGGCGCCAGCGAACGATCTCGGTCCCGCGGTCAGGCCGGGCGTGCTGCGGGTGAAGGTGTGCGAAGGCGGATGGCTGCTCGAGCCGCATGGCTTTGGAAGCACGCGCGCGACCTATTCCATCTTCACGGATAGCGGCGGGGCGCTTCCGCCGTTCGTCGCAAACAACGCCAGCCGCGTGGCCATCCGCAAACTCTTCGAGGCGGTCCGCAAGCAGGTGCGCGATCCCAGGTACGCGGCCGCCGGAGTTGCCACTGCGGAAAATGGCGGGCGATAGGTTGGCAGGTGCGCTGACCGGGAGTGCGATCTCACCTGGTCAGCAGGTGCTCTGGCGTGACCAACTCATATCGGCACGGCGCTTGGTGGAGCAATCGTTAGCCGCGCGCGGCGGCGAGTAGCAGAAAGGAGCGGCCGTTGTATCGGATACAGGAAACGCAGAACGGCATCGAACCGATGCCCCCAGGCGCCTTCGGAGTGATCGGCGCCCTCAGCTTCGAGG
The DNA here is from genome assembly GCA_013694945.1 of Chthoniobacterales bacterium. Taxonomy (GTDB): domain Bacteria; phylum Verrucomicrobiota; class Verrucomicrobiia; order Chthoniobacterales; family UBA10450; genus JACCTI01. The sequence goes on along the minus strand of JACDBM010000036.1, from coordinate 2,169 downwards.
TAATGCAGGTCGTCGTGCAGGTGCCAGCCTTTATCGATCAGGCCATCGCGCAGGACACGCGCCCGTTGCCAGCTGGGCTCGTTCGTACCGGTGTCGAGCCAGATCTTAAGCGGCGGCCGTGCTTCCTCGTCGATCTCATCGACAATTTTATAGAGGGCTTCATTGTCCCACCAGATCGAGGGCGACATGACGGCGAGACGCCGAAAGACATTCGGATGCCAGAGGCCCAGCGCCATGGTGGCGAGGCCGCCGAGTGATGACCCTCCGAGGCCGGTGTGCTCCGGAGCGGTAAGCGTGCGGTATCGTCCGTCAATGAACGGCTTCAGCTCGTTGATCAAAAAACGGCCGTAGTGGCGGAGGAGCCCTTTGCTGCGTTTGCGTTTGCCTTCTTCGAGCCGGCCGCGGGTTGGCGCATATTCGTGAATGCGATTAGCCCCTGTGTTCGCTACCGCCACGATGATAACTGGCTCGATGAGCTTCTCCTCGATGAGCCGCTGGGCGGTTTCATCCACGCGCCACTCGACTCCGCCAAAAGCGGTCGCCGCATCAAAGACGTTCTGGCCGTCGTGCAGGTAAAGAACAGGAAAGCGCCGGGCGCGCGCGCGGCGATAACCGGGTGGCAGATAGACAAGCACATCGCGCTTGTTACCGAGAAGCCTGGAAGCGAAATCGGCATGGCGCTGAATGTTGCCGGTGAGGGTGGGTTCGATCACGTCCGCAGAGGTATTACGGAGGGGATACGACTTGTCCATCCGTGACGGATGTTTTCCCTCAGCCTCCTTCGTCTTTAATCCTGCACGTTCACTTACACTTCCATTCCGCCATTCCCAAGCACCGGAGCACGTGCAGGTGAATGGGCGCGAGAGTGCTGGACTTCCCCCTCGCCTTTGCTCGAATCATCCGGCGCCCATGAACGAACGCTACATCCGCTGGTGGACATCACACCTGAGCCGCGACTTCGAGATGCTCGTATTCGGAGATGGCCGCGGAATTCCACTCGTGCTTTTTCCGACTTCCTTTGGGCGTTTTTTCCAGAACAAGGATTTCCATCTCACTGATGCGTGCGCGCCGCATGTCGAGAGCGGCAAGATCACGATCTACTGCCCCGATGCGATCGATCTCGACAGTTTCTACAACAAAAGAATTCAGCCGGCTGATCGCATCAAAACGCACATGGCGTTTGAGAATGTCATCATCGATGACGTCTTCAATTTCGCCCGGCGCGAATGCTCCACCCATCGCGTCGCAGTGTGCGGTGCCAGCCTCGGCGCGTACCACGCCGCCAATATCGCCTTTCGCCATCCGGACCTTGTCAGCCACCTCATCAGCCTCAGCGGCGCGTTCGATATCGCCGACTTCTTCGACGGCTTTTATGACGACAACATCTACTTCAACAGCCCTTATCACTACCTGCCGAATGTGCCCGACACCTGGCGTTTCAATCACATGGGCATCATTCTTGGCACCGGCGAGTGGGATAATACGCGACACGAGAGCCTGCGCCTCTCGGGCATGCTCAACGCCAAAAGCATCAAGCACTGGCTCGATGATCGTCGCTGGTGCGGACACGATTGGAATTACTGGCGCGACATGTTGCCCTACTATCTGGGGACGCTCTGAGAAGAACGAGCAGCCTACAGATTCACAAAGATCGAAACGGTCGAGATCGGATGCTGCAGGCCGTCTCTCTAAATCTGTGGAAATCCGTGTAATCTGTGGATGACTCTCGCTCGCGAACTTTAAAATCATGAAAAAAATCGGAATCCTTTTCGGCCAGGAAAACACCTTCCCACCTGCCTTCGTCGAGCGTTGCAACCAGAAGGCAAACGGCGAGGTGCACGCCGAATTTGTGCGGATCGACAAAGTCGTGCAGGGCGAACCGTGCGGCTATGATGTGATCGTCGACCGCATTTCGCAGGACGTCCCCTTTTACCGCGGCTTCCTCAAGAATGCCGCTCTCACCGGGACCGCTGTGATCAACAATCCTTTCTGGTGGAGCGCGGACGAAAAGTTTTTCAACAATGCGCTTGCGACAAAGATCGGCGTCGCGGTCCCTCGCACGGTGCTGCTGCCGTCGCATCAGGTGCCGCCCGATACCAGCGACAATTCATTTCGCAACCTTGCCTATCCGATGGATTGGGAGGCGATCTTCGCCTACGTCGGTTGGCC
>JACDBM010000028.1 GCA_013694945.1 Chthoniobacterales bacterium | reverse complement strand
GCAAGAAGCGTGTCCGCTATGAACAAGTGCCTTATTTCTGGACGGAGATGTTCGACCTGAGGTTGGAGTTTGTGGGGGACTTCAGCCTTCGGCCCACGCGCGTTGCTCTGCAAGGGACATACGCCAGAAAGAAGTTCGTGGCGCGTTACTACCAGGGCGATCGGCTGCGCGCCCTCCTGCTTTCTCAGGCTGCACCGCGCGAGGTGGAAGCAGCGAAGGCCGAGCTTCGCACTGCGCTGGGCAAATAGGAGCGGTCGAACGGAGGGATGTTCAGCGGAGTCCGATAGCGCACGCGAGACACGTGCTAGAAGCCGTCGGCGGTTGCTTCAAGCCCGGCATTCATCACCCTGACGAGCTTCCAATCCCAAGGCTTACCGGATTGTTGCTGCCAGCGCAGCTCGAATGGCGTTTCGAGTACATTTACGCGCTCTTTAACCATCGTGCTCACCTCGTCTATGTCGGAATCCACCGTGATCCGGCCGCGCCACTCGCCTGCGCGTTGCGCAATATCGATGCTTAGTCCTGGCGATTTATGCGGAAGTTGCGCAAGGCGCGGAGGACTTCCAGCAGACGCGATAAGACCAGCTCGCGGTCCTGGCCCCATTGATCTTGGTAACCTTTGTCCATGAAGTCGCGGACCTTACTCCAGCTCTTCTGCTCGATCGCCCGGAGGAAGTGCTCGTTGTGCAGGTATACCTGTCGGCGAGGTTGCCAGAGAAAAAACAGGTAGATGCCGAGCACCAGCGCAAGCACCAGCCCGGCGGAGAACCCGTTTAGAAAGCCCGGCCGCAGCATGCTCCATGGATAACACAGCGGTTTATCCCGAGGGCACGTCTGTGTTCATTTTTTTAAGGAGGTGGCAGCGATTTGCGTTGACGCACGATCACCGAAACGGCATGGAGCGTGCTGATTCGAACGGTGCTTTTTATGTTGACTATCGGTTCTTTCGCGATCGCCCTCTCAGCAATCCTTGGCTGCGTCTGGTGGGCCTGCGCGGCAGATCGCGACGAGACCTGAACTTGAGCGCGCTCGATTCCTGCCGACTTAGAACGCACGGGACCGAAGTCTTAGCCGGACTCGAGGCGCTGGAGCGGGCGAGAACAAGCCCTCCTGCCCAGAAGATGCACTAGCAGAGCTCGCGGAATGTTCTTTGAGACAAACGGCTGGCCTGAAGCACTGTCTGCCGAGAGCGAATCGCCGTTCCCCGAAATACGGATTCGCGAGAACGCTAAAACGTCTAGCTGGTCTCCGAACTGAAAGCACAGGCTGGCACCGATTTAGCTTTAGGAACGGGCGACCTCCATGGCTCGCATCGATTCTTTTTTCAAACTGATGTCGGAGCAGAAGGCGTCGGATCTTCATCTCTCGACCAACAATCCGCCGATGCTTCGGATCAACGGGGAACTCGTCCGCGTCGATTACCCCGCCCTCGGGAATGATGATCTGAAGGCCATGGTCTATGAGATCGCGCCCGAAACGAAAATCAAGGTCTTCGAGGAAAGCTCCGATATCGATTTCGGCTACGAAGTCCCAGGCGTAGCCCGATATCGAGCGAATTTCTTTCAACAGAAATACGGCATCTCCGCCGTCTTTCGTCTCATTCCCTCAAACGTGCTCACTGTGGAGGACCTGAATCTCCCGCCGGTGCTGACAAAGTTCCCGATGTTGAAAAAGGGCCTCGTTCTCGTGACCGGGCCGACCGGCTCGGGCAAGTCCACAACGCTGGCGGCGATGATGGACTACGCGAATCTGCATCGCCACGACCACATCATCACGGTGGAAGATCCGATCGAGTTCGTGCATCGGAGTCAGAACTGTCTCGTGCAACACCGCGAAGTGGGAGTGCACACCCGCAGCTTTGCCTCCGCCCTGCGCGGTGCACTCCGCGAAGATCCGGACATTCTGCTCGTGGGCGAGATGCGCGACCTCGACACGATTGAGCTCGCGCTCACCGCCGCCGCGACCGGTCACCTCGTCTTCGGCACCCTGCACACTTCCAGTGCCGCCAAAGCGGTCGACCGCATCATCGACGTTTTCCCCAGCAACCAGCAGAACCAAATCCGCGCTACCCTCGCGGAATCACTCAAGGGGGTGATCGCGCAGAATCTCTTCAAGCGCATCGACAGACCGGGACGCGTCGCGGCACTCGAGATTCTGGTTGTGGATATGGCGATCGCGAACCTCGTCCGCGAAGCCAAGACACACCAGATCCCCGGCATGATCCAGGTGGGCAAGAAGAAGGGCAATCAACCGCTCGATGACGCGATCATGGAACACCTGCGGCACGCGCGGATTTCGCCGGAGGAAGCCTACGACAAGGCTAGCGATAAAAAGAAATTCCGTTCGTTTCTGAAAGAGCCCCCCGCTGATATGTCAGACGAATAACAGGCGCTCATCGTCATGAGAATTCCCGATCTGGACAAGATTCTCTCCGCGATGCTCCAGACTTGCGACGGCATCTCCGATCTCAATTTTTCTGTCGGTCACCCGCTTCAGGTCGAAGCTTTCGGTGAATTAAAGCCCGTCACAGTGGATCCGCCGCTGGCCGCGCTCAGCCCCTACCAAACTGAACAGGTCGCGCTCACTTTAATGCAGGGGAATCGCCGCCTCATCAACGATTACCTGGCGGGCGGTTCCTGCGATTGCAGTTATTCTCTTAAAGATGAGGCGCGCTTCCGCGTGAACATCTTCCGGCAGCAAGGCCATTTTTCAATCGTGCTCCGGAAACTGGAAGGCACGGTTCCGTCGATCCAGTCCCTCGGGTTGCCACCCATTTTTGAGCAAATCGCCCGAGAAAAAACCGGGCTGATTCTCGTCACCGGCGCCACCGGCAGCGGGAAGACGACGACGCTCGCTGCGATTCTGAACGAGATTAACCAGCGGCAGGCGGTCCACGTGGTGACGCTGGAAGATCCGATCGAGTTCGTTTATCCGGCGCTCAAAGCCACCTTCAATCAGCGAGAGCTTGGGCAGGACTTCGACAACTATCCGAACGGGCTTCGCGCGGCCTTACGCCAGGCACCCAAGATCATTCTCGTCGGCGAGATGCGGGATCGCGCGACGGTGGAAGTCGCACTCATGGCCGCCGAAACGGGTCATCTCGTGCTCAGCACTCTGCACACCGTGGACGCGGGCCAATCCATTAACCGCATTCTCGGTTTGTTTTCACTCGGCGAAGAACAACAGCTGCGTATCCGCCTCTCTGACTCGCTCCGGTACATTGTCAGCCAGCGGCTCGCATCAAAGATGGGTGGTGGCCGGCAACTGCTCACCGAAATTCTGGGCAACAACCTGCGCACCAAAGAGACGATTGCTCTGGGTGAAGGCGAGCATCGCAGCTTTTACGAGATCATTGAAGCAAGCTCCCCCTTCGGCTGGATGACCTTCGACCAATCCATTCTGAACGCCTACCAGAACGGCCTTATCTCCGACGAAACCGCGCGGCTCTTCGCCTCTCGTAAAGGCCCGGTGAGTCGCGGCATCGATCTCATCCAAAAAACACGCGGAGCGGAGAAAGACCGCAGGTCCGGTCTGCGCCTCGATCTGCCGGTCGACGCTGTTCATCCAAACGCCCATGCAACCCGGACCTGAAACGTCCCTTCTCGATCCCAGCGACAACACGGCCCTGGTTTGCGTCGATCACCAGCACGATCAAACGCTCCTTGTCGCGCACCTGACTCACATGGCCTACAAGGTCCACCTCAGCCCCTCCGCGGAAGACATCCTCCTGAAGCTGCAGACCAACAGCTACAATGTTGTGATCGTGTCGGAGAACTTCAAAGGCGCGACCCCGCAGACGAACCCCATTCTGCGCGAGATAGTCCAACAACCGGGTTCCCAACGCCGCCAGCATTTTGTTGTCCTGCTCAGCGACCACTTGCCGACGGACGACGCGATGAGCGCATTCGCGCAGAGTGTCGATCTCACGATCAACAATCGTGACCTGGCAAACTTCAAACCCGTCCTCCGACGCGGTCTCGCGCAACACCGCGAACTGTATCAGCCGCTCCACGACGCGCTGACGACCGCAGCCGTGATGTAAGGATAGCAGCACGGCGGTTGTAGCGACGGGTCTGTCGCCGTAACAAGCCGGCACGCACAACCCGCCTGCGCTCCAAGAGATTTGTCTCGATCAACCGCTGGTTAGGTGCCGGAGGAAAAATTCCGCCGCGGCTTCTCGCACTTCCTTCATCGCTGGGGCCGCGAAGACATGGCCTTCGCCCGGAAAAAACCGCGTCGCCAGCGTCGGTGCGCGCGCGCGCAACACCGGCATCAATGGGCTTGCATATTTCTCGAACGACACTCGGCCGTCACGCTGCCCGTGCACCATCAACACCGGCGGCATCCTGCCAATCAGATTCATCCTGCTATTCCAGACCCCTCCGGCGTGTTCCACCACTGCGCCCACCCGCGGATTGTCCGAAGCAGCCGAAAGCGCGAGAAATCCGCCTAACGAGTAGCCATAAAGGCCGACAAGCGCAGCATCCCCCCGCGCATTCTGCACCGCGATAATGGACGCGCGGACTGTCTCCAGCCACGCAGGGAAGTGCCGTTGCATCGTCCCATCGAGCGCGAAAAGGGTGCCGGTTCGCTCGAAATATCGCACTAGGTAAACAGCGCAGCCTCTCGCGGCAAGGTGCCGCGCCACGCGGCGCATCTCCGGACCATCGAGCAGCGTTCCGCCCGCGCCATGTAGCACCAGCACGGTCGGCCGTTTTTCTTCGCCTTTCGGTTCGAAAACCTCCGCGCGAATTGCGCCGCCCGGTATCTTCAACCTGATCGTGGAAACGCTGACCTGTGCTTCACTCGCGAGGACAGAGTTGGAAGCGAACGCAACTACTGCCGCTGCCAGCGTGATTCGTTGGAGAAGGCGGCGCAGCGACATCCGCTCAGATACGACCGCGGCCAGCCCAGCGGTTGCATCGAGCCAACCTCCGTCGCCTTCGAAGTCCAGATGCTCCCGCTTCGCGTGTGCCAGGGGCCGTTCACCAGCTCTCGGGCGCACGAAAATTCCAAAGCGCGTTCAGGCAGCGTCCCGCGCGTACCAATCCACTCTGCGCGTCACAAACATGACCACGCCGAGCACGACGAAGAGCGCGATCGATCCCATGAGCAAAGCGTAATCCTGTTGCCGCAGGGTGATGTAGAGAAAAGTGTAAACGCCACCCAGCCCGGCACCGATCATCAGCGTGCGCACGCCGCCACCAAGAAAGTAGCGGCAATACCACGTGATCAAGGCCGTCGCCGCGACCGCTGCAATCAGGTAAGCCCAGCCGAAGCCCAGGAACTCCGAGATCGAGATGAGGGCAAGATAAAAGAGGCAAAGCGCCGCCCCGACCATCAAATATTGGAAAGGGTGAATTTTCTGGCGTGCCGTCATTTCGAAGAGAAAGAAGGTGGTGAAAACCAGGACGAAAAAGAGCACGCCGTATTTGATCGAGCGTTCGACGTAGCGGTAAGCGTCCAAAATCGAGAGCAACTCCGCGCCGAAGAGGGAGGCTCCGACCGTCTTTTCATTAAAGCGCTCATTGCCAGCTCGGCTTGTCCATTGCTGCGGATAATCGCGCCCATAATAGGAGACCTTCCACTTCGCGTCGAAGCCGTCCGCTCGTATCGAACGCTCCGCCGGCAGAAATGCGCCGCGGAATCCCGGATCGGCCCAGTTCGACTTCAGCTCCGCTTCATTCTGCACCCCGAACGGTGCGAAAAAGATTCCGCCGCTTCCGTTCACATCCAGCGGGA
>JACDBM010000418.1 GCA_013694945.1 Chthoniobacterales bacterium | reverse complement strand
TGTCGTCCACGACACTCCCACGCCTGAAAAGCCGGACGCAGTCTTTCCGAACAACTGGATGTCGACCCATCACGATGGGCGGGTGGCTTTGTATCCGATGTATTCGGCGGCGCGGCGACGCGAACGTCGGCAGGACGTGATCGATGAGCTGCGGAAGCAGTACCGGGTTGCGGAGGTGATCGATTACTCTGCCTGCGAAGAGCAGGGACGCTGTCTCGAAGGAACCGGCAGCCTTGTCTTGGACCACGTCAACAAGCTCGCCTACGCCTCGCTTTCGAATCGCACCGATCCCGAAGTGCTCGAAAAGTTCTGCGCGGACTTTGGTTACGAGGCGGTGAAGTTCCGCAGCGTGAGCAGCGATGGGCGGCCGGTTTATCATACCAACGTGATGATGTGTGTCGGTTCGGAGTTTGCCCTCATCGGCGCCGAGATGATCCCCGATGAAGGCGAGCGCGGAGGCGTGCAGAACCTGCTCGAAGCGACAGGCAAAAAGGTGATCGAGTTGGGTGCAAAGCAGATTGCGGAATTCGCCGGGAACGCGATTGAGCTGCATAACCGGGACGAAAAGCTGCTGGTGCTTTCTATGCGCGCGGCGGCGGCGTTGACCGATGAGCAGCGGACCACGATCGAGCAGTACGCGAGGCTGGTGCCGCTCTCCCTGCCAACGATCGAGCTGGCCGGCGGCAGCGCGCGCTGCATGATCGCGACGATCCACCTCCCGCAGCGATAGCCCTTCGCATCCGCGCTCTTTTCGGGTGCGAATCGTCGATATGGCAACAAAGACGAGTAGGAAGAAGAGCAGCAGCAAGAGGCCGCGCCGAAACGCAAAGCGAGCAAAAAGAAAACGAGCCGCTGCTGGCCCGGCTACGAGCCAACGCCCGGCAGGAAGCCTGGCACAAAAGGCAGTTGCAAGAAGAAGTAGTCAGTTGCAGCTACTTCGCGGCGAGTCGCTCTTCCGTAACGTGGCAGAGCACGTGCAGGAGCAGCATATGCGCTTCCTGGAGTCGCGCAGTCGACTCGCCGCGCACCGCCAGCTCGATATCGCTCGTGTTAATCATTTCGCCACCATCGCGACCGAGAAACGCGATCGTGATGACTCCGCGTACCTTTGCTTCTTCCACCGCGCGCTGAAGATTTCGAGAATTGCCACTGGTCGTTAGGCAAACGAGCACATCGCCTGGCTGACCAAAGGCCGCGACCTGCCGGGCAAAAACTTCTTCGAAGCCGTAATCATTCCCTGCCGCGGTGAGCAAACCAGCGTCACTCGTCAGGCAAATCGCGGGATACGGCGGCCGATCGCGCACAAGGCGGACCACGAACTCTGTCGCAAAGTGCGCCGCGTCGGCCGCGCTCCCCCCGTTCCCGCAAACGAGCAGCTTATGGCCAGAAGCAAAGCATTGCTCGAGAGCATCGGCCGCGCGACGCATCTGTTGGTCCAGTTCGCCGAGCGATCGGAGAATCTCGTGCGATTCGGTCACCGCATGTTGCAAATGGCTGGAAAGATCGCGCATGAGAAGAAGGTGTGCGCGATATCAAATGCAAACCTGCGCGCGCCGAACACTAACGGGAACGCGCATCGTTGCCAACGCGCCAATCCGATTCGACTTGCGCTAATCTTCGGAGCGCGGCGCGGCAGCGAGAAATCCGCCGACAGACAGTTGGACGATGCCCGCCCGGAATTACCAGGGCACGCACTACAGCGAACTGGACCAAATTAACACCACCGACGCAAAGGATTGGAAGAAGGCGTGGTCCTGCGAGAAGCTCGGCGCAATGCAAACCTCCGAAAATAATGCGGCATATTTGGGACTCGCTCCAGCCGTCTGGTGTAGCCGGGCGCGCTGAGCCCGGCCCAGATGAGAAATGGCTTGGGGCGAGCGGCCGGGGTCGACGCCTCGGCTACAGCGGCGCAATGCTGCGTCTTGGGTCGTGCGAACTGAGGCAGTTTCTATATTCTCAAATAGGCATATAGAGGCGGCATGAAACTCCGCGAACTGAAGACCATCCTCGCCCTCCATCCGGACGCGCTGCCCCGGTTCATTCTGCCCGATGGCGATCCGATCCCGGCACATTTTCACCTCACCGAAGTAGGACATATCACGAAGCGGTTTATCGACTGTGGCGGGCAGCTGCACGACAGAAAGGACACCTGCCTGCTCCAGACTTATGTGGCTGACGACGTTGAACATCGTCTCACCGCCAGCACGTTCGCGAAGATCCTCCAACTTGGAAATCAGGTGCTACCCCACGATGACCTCGAAGTGGAAGTGGAATATGATTGCTGTGTGGTGGGGCAATATCCAATCGCGGGTGCCGACTCGTCCGGCGGTCACATCCACATCCAGCTGGGGGAGAAACACACGGACTGCCTCGCGAAGGAGAAGTGCGGCATCAATGGCGAGGGATGCGCGCCGGTGACAACGGCGGCCGCCGCCGCGACAGCTTCCTGTTGCTAGGCCTCGGCGAGCTTATGGACCTGATTAAAATTTACGAGTGCTTCTGCGATCGGACGCGGCTACGCATTCTGCATCTGCTCACCCAGAGCCCGCTCTGCGTCTGCCATTTCCAGGAGATTCTTGACGAGCCGCAGGTGAAAATTTCCAAGCACCTCGCATATCTGCGCGAGCGAGGGCTTGTTCAAACGC